>JANPIY010000661.1:0-9458 GCA_031425255.1 Planctomycetota bacterium | reverse complement strand
GGTTGGCATGTGGATTGCACATGCGCACGGCCAATGCCACCCCGTCCCCGCGCGCCACACGCTCAGCAATCGACTCTCAAGGATCACGTCCTTGGTCACTGCGCCCTCGCGTTGCTGCTGATGAGCAGCCACCTGGTGACGGCGGCCGAACAGGATCTCCCACCCGGCCCCGAGGCACCGCAACCTCCGCCCATCCCGGCGCCGGCGGAACTCCTGGGCTGGACCCATCAGTTCCACCCCGGGCTCTTCTTCACCTCGGTCTATGTCAGCGACGACGCCGCCTCCGCGCCCGATCCGACCATCCAGGGGTCCGCCAACTCGCTGTCCTACCGTCTGGTGTTCGATGGTGCCCTGGCCTGGCGCAGCGACACCGCAGCCCTCGACCAGCGTCTGCATCTGGCCTATGGACAAGTCCGGCAGGCCGACGCGGAGTGGCTCGAAAACATCGACGAGATCCGCTACGACGGCATCTTCCGCCGTGATGTCGCCAAACCCACGTTCGTCTATCGCGCGTGGGGTTTCGAGAGCGTCTTCACCAGTGCCGAGGACGAGCACGCCTTCGATCCGATCCGCATCTTCTCCAGTTGGGGTGTCGGCCAGCTCTACAAGGATCTGCTCCCCGGCGATGCCCTCGAATGGCGGTTGGGTGTGCGGGTACAGAAATCCTGGGGCAGCACCCTCCTCCCCGAACAGGAGGACCTCCTGTTCGGACCTGAGGCCTTCGTGCGCTATGAGCGCACCATCGACGACCTGCGCAGCTTCTTCGTCATGTACGAAGGCTGGAATGAATTCAGCGATCTCAGCCATGTCACCAATACCATCACCGCGGGGGTGAAGATGCGTTTCGCCTCCCATCTCACCGTCGAACTCGGGCTGCGCATGTACTACGAAGCGCGACCGGAAGACGCCACGCCGAGCGAGGTGGGATACAGTCGCTGGTTCATCCGTCAGGACAGCATGATCGGCGTCGATGTGGTTTTCTGAGGATGCTGTGCAATTTCGCTCATGGCCGCCCGACCGCTCATGCCGACTGCAACCGGAACCGCTCGTCCGACCACGACCACTTCCAGGATCTACGAGGTAAACGTTTGCGATGACAAGGAATAGAAAATCGCGAGGGCACCGTGATCAGCTTGGCATGGGCGGTGATATGAGGGAGATGACAGCGATCTCATCCCATCTCTGCGTGCTGCGGTCCTCTGCGACCACCACGTCCACCTCCCTCTAAGGAACATCCCATGCCTACCTCCGTCTATGGCCTCGCCACCTCCGATGTCCACGCCAACACCATCCTGGAATCGTTGAAGCGCGAAGGCTTCCGCCTCGATGACGTCTCGGTCCTCTTCCCCGACCGCTCGAGCACCCGCGATTTCGCCCATGAGAAACACACCAAGGCGCCCGAGGGTGCGGCTACCGGCGGTGCGACCGGTGGTGTTCTTGGTGGTGCGCTCGGCTGGCTGGTCGGTATCGGCTCGCTCGCCATCCCCGGCGTCGGCCCCTTCATCGCTGCCGGTCCCATCATGGCCGCCCTCGGCGGTGCTGCGGTCGGTGCGGCCGTCGGTGGCCTGGCCGGTGGACTCATCGGCATGGGCATTCCCGAATTCGAAGCCAAGCGCTACGAAGGAAAGATCCGTGAAGGCAAGGTCCTGATCTCCGTGCATGCCGACAATTCGGAATGGGCCTCCAAGGCCAAGCGCATCCTCACCGATGCCGGCGCGGAAGATGTCAGTTCCTCGGGTGAAGCCAGCGCCCCGATCAAATCCCCGGTCGGAACCAAGACTGACACCAAGTCTTCAATCGGAACCAAGACCACCGAGCCCAGCCGTTACGACCGCAGCCGCGGTACGAACTGAGCCGGATCTCACCCCTTACGGAAAGGTTTCCCATGCGTTCCATCCTTCTCGGCACTGCCGTACTCACCCTCGTCCTGGTTGGCTGCAACGAGGACAACACCAACAAGAATACTCCTGCTGGTGGTCACTCGAGCACGACGCCGGCGTCATCCACCACCACGGCCAATAGCCGGCCACTCGGCACCGATCATCCGGTGGCGGCGGACAACACCGGTCGCAATGCCAGGGACGATGGTTCGACCGTGACGCCAGTCGATCAGGGCAATAGCGAAACCGATATCGCCATCACCAGGGAGATCCGCCAAGCGGTGGTCGCCAACAAGGGCATTTCGGTCAAGGGCCACAACGTCAAGATCATCACCAAGGATGCCGTCGTCACGCTGCGTGGGCCGGTCGAATCCGAATCCGAACGGACCACCATCACGGGCATCGCTGAAAAGGTGCCCAACGTCAAGACGGTGATCAATCATCTGGAAATCGCCGCACCTTAAGCGGTCGATTTCAGGAAATCACAGGTGGGGATCCGACTTCCACCGTTGTGACGTCAGACCTACCCGCACCTGCGGATAGGCACCGACGATCGCGACGGCAGGACGTGAACGGTCTTCACCTGTGTTTCTTTTAAGCGAGGGCCACCTTGGAGCTACCGTACTGCCTCCACTGCGGGGGCAGATCCGCGCGACCATTTGTTCCTACCTGTGGCTTTCCACGGGACTTTTTCTGCCGGAAAAACTCGTGAACGGTTCAACCGCAGAGGACGCAGAGGCCGCAGAGTTGAGAATTCCCGGCTCTGCGGCCTCTGCGGCCTCTGCGGTTGGAACTGCCTTTTTTTCATAATCACCACAGCGTGCGCTTCGTGCCTGGCCTGGCCGCAAGTCGCCGGAGGTCGGCATGTATCAGCACGGGATGATCGGTAACTGCCAGGGATCCGCTCTGGTTGGTGCGGATGGCGGCATCGATTGGCTGTGCCTGCCGCGGCCTGACAGCCCTCCGGTCTTCGGTCGGCTGCTCGACCCCGATGGCGGTACTTTCCTGATCGGACCGGCGATGCCGGCCATCTCGACCAGACGCTACGAGCCCAACACTGCGGTGCTCGAAACCATCTTCACGCTGCCGGACGGCAGCCGATTCTCGGTGACGGATTTCATGCCTCGCCATGAACGTCATGGCCGGATCCAGCGCCCGCTGCAGATCATGCGCATCGTCACGCCCTTGACCGGCCTCCCATCGGTCAAGGTGGTGTGCCGACCGGTCTGTGGGTGGGATCGGTTGCCGGCACAGGTGCGGCGCGGCAGCGGCTGCGTCCGCTATGAAGGTTTGCGCGGCGATCTCCGCCTGGCGACCGAACTGCCCCTGACCTACGTATTAGAGGAACGTTCCTTCACCTTGACCACCACGGTGTCCTTCATCCTGAGCTGGGACGAACATGTCGAAGCCGATCTCGAGCAGAGCACCGCCAGCGCTTTGCGCCGCACCATCGATTGGTGGCGGGGATGGGTGAAGTGCTGTTCGCTGCCGATGCAGCGCCAGGCGGAAGTCATCCGCTCCGCCATCACCTTGAAACTGCATTGTTTCGAAGAGACCGGCGCGGTGCTGGCGGCACCCACCACCAGCCTGCCGGAAATCCCAGGGCACGAGCGCAACTGGGACTACCGCTACTGCTGGCTGCGGGACGCCTGGCTGACGGTGTCGGCGCTGTGCCGGCTCGGCCACGCCGATGACCTGGAGAATCTGCTCACCTTCCTCCTGGATATCGCCCACCGTGAAGAGGGCGGTCACCTGCGACCGGTCTATCGCCTCGATGGCAGTCTCCCGCTGCCTGAGATCAGCCACGAGAACTGGGCCGGCCACGCCGCTTCGCTGCCGGTGCGTACTGGCAACCAGGCGGCGGAGCACATCCAGAATGATGTTTACGGCGAGATGCTGCTCGCGCTCAGCGTCCTGTACCGCGATGAACGTTTCATCCATCTCCGCGGTGAACGGTGGGAGAAGCTGTTGCGCCTGCTCGCGCGCCGCTGCCATGAGACCTTGGGCGAGGCGGATGCCGGCTTGTGGGAACTGCGTGGTGGGTGGAAACCCCACGCCTTCACGGCGATGCTGTCGCTCGCGGGTATCCGCGGCTATGGCCGACTCATCGCCAGCGGACGCATCCTCGACGACGCCGCGGTGTGGGACCGTCGGCGTGAGGACGCCGAACGCGAACTCGCGCGTTCGATCCATGGTGGCGTCTTGTGGAATGCCCCTGGCGAGCAGGTGGCGGACGCCAGCCTGGCCCTGCTCGCAGTGCTCGGCCTCGGCGAACGCAGCGTGCGACAGGCCACCCTGGCGGTGATCCGCAACCAGCTCGCCTACCGCGTCGACGGCCGCGACACCGGCTTCTATTTCCGTTACCGCTATGGGGATGATTTCGGCACGCCCGAACACGCCTTCGTCATCTGCTCCTTCTGGATCTCAGAAGCCCTCGCCCGCCTGGGTGACCTCCAAGCTGCCGCCACCGCACTGGACCTGACCCAGACCGCGGCGAATCCGCTCGGCCTGTTCGCCGAACACTTCGATCCCGCCAGCGGCCGTCAAAGCGGCAACTTTCCCCAATGTTATAGCCACGTGGGCCAGATCTCGGCGGCGTTCGCATGTAGTCCGGAGAGTCCGTTGATCGGCTGACTTGCACCTCGCACGGCGTTAACTGAGCTTTCTCAATTACCTAGACAGCCGACATCCATTTGCACCGCCAAGGCGCAAAGACGCCAAGAACAGCATCGCCTGATTTCTGGCTCTGCGGCATTCCGGGTGGGTTCCTTCTGCCGGTCGGAACTCGCGAACGGGCCAACCGCAGAGGCCGCAGAGTCTCTTGGCGGCTTGGCCGCTTCTCGCTGATCGGCAACGGAGTCGCTCGACGGCCACCGATCTCATGGAGGAAGATAATATTTGCCACAGAGCTCACAGAGCACACAGAGGTGACCAGCTTTTCTCTGTGCGCTCCGTGAGCTCTGTGGTGAATATCGGCTGTCGGTCACCGTTGAGGACGTTGCCTGGAAGGGCGCAGAGGTGAGAAGTCCCAGCTCTGCGCCCTCTGCGGCCTCTGCGGTTGGAACGGCTTTCTTGCGAGGAAGGTAGGTATGAGACCCACACGAAACGCCGCAGAGCCTGATTTCTCCACTTCGGCGTACTTTGCGGCTGTGCGGTGAGAATCCCTGCCTTTTCATTGGATGACGAGCTCATTGAGAAATCTCAGTAACCATTCCCGACCGCCCATCACTCCTTCCACACTTCCATCTCGGTGACTCCGCTGCGCGCTTTCCCCTGGTGGACGAAGACCACGCGCAACCGCTTGGTCGTCACCTGTGGAAAGGTCACGGTGTTCATCGCGCTGCCGGCGGGGACCGCGGGCGATTTCTTCTGCTGGTCGACGGCAACCCAGGCGCCGTCGCGGAAGACCTCGACCGTATAGCCCTGCGGCGGCTGCACGCCGCCACGATCGTCGTAGATGTACAGCTCCAACCGACCGACCGCCTTGGGTTCGGCGAACTCGACCTCCAGCCAATCGCTGTCATTCGGCGAACCGTAGCTGGTCCAGCGGTTCATCGGCGTCGGCTTGTAGTTGGTTTTGCCATCGATGGCGCGTTTGGCCACGCCGCCGAAGACGTCCGAGAACGATGCGCTCGCCTTGGGGAACGCGGCGTCGGCATGGTTGTAGGCGAGGTTCCCGGTCTTCGGTGCCGGTGCGACGTAGGGTCTGGTGCCGTCACCCCAGGCCTCGATCTCGGTCAAACCGGTGGCGCCGCCTGGGGCATGGGTGAAGACCACCCGCAGGCGGGTGACGTCACGTGCGGTGAAACGCACGGTGTTGGCCAGGTGTCCCGTCGGTTGTTGCGGGCTACGCTGTTGCTCTGGGATCGGTTGCCAGGCCTTGCCGTCGTGGAATTCGAGGGTGTAGCCGCTGGGTGCGACCACGCCCTTGCCGTCATCGAGCAGGAACAGCTTCACCAGATCGATGCGCCGTGGGATGCCGAAGTCGACCTCCACGGTGTCGGTGGGCGTGGTCGTGCCGGCGGTGGTCCAGCGGTTGGGGGGATCGATGGCGTACCAGAAGTTGCCATCGTTCACCTGGCCGAGCGAGGTCTTTGGCGCGGTGAAGGTCGCGGTCAGGCGCGGGTAATAATCGCCGTCGTTGTTGACCACGTAGTTGAGCCGGGTGGTGGCTGCGGGCGGCACCTGCTTGGCCGGCGGCATCTTCGCGGTGACCTTTGCCAGGGTCGCCGAGCTCGCCACCTCCTTGCCATCGATCAGTACGCGCAGCCCACGACCGAGTTTGTAGCGGGTACCATCCTGGTCCCACACCACGCTCACCTGATGGCCGCGATAGGGCACCTCGTCGAGAGCGAACCATGGCCACGTCGCCGGCGCCAGCGGGTCGATCTCGAGGGTGTCGTCATCGCGGGTCTTGAGGCCGACGAGACCGGTGATCACCAGGTCGTTGAAGCTGCTGTGGAAGTAGTGCTCGCTGTGGTTGTAGGCATCGTGCCCTTCGAACGAACCGGTGTCGGGATGCAGCGCCTCCGCCAGGTAGGGCCGGCCATCCTTGCGATGCGAACGCGAGAAGATGTTCAGCAGCTTGACGTAATCGGCGCGACTGACCGCGGACTGCTGATAGTTGTGCAGGAGATTCGCCATCGCCTTCAGGGTCTGGGCGGTGGAGAACGGCCATGACTGGCCGCTCCACCAGCAGCAGCCCTTCTGCAGCAGGAACATCGGATCCCGGCGCTCGACCGTCAGCGGTCCGTACTCGGCATAGAAATAATGTGGATCTATCAGGAACTTCCACGCCACCTCGTAGCCGGGATCGGGGAGGTTGAACTGCCACGGGATGTAGGCGTGCTCCTCGCGGCCGTGTTCGCTGCCGGCGAAGCGTCCCGACTGATAGGTCAGCGTGTGCGCCTTGACTACATTGCCTTCCTTGTCCTTCTCCTCGCGCATCGACATCGGAAAGAAGAACTCGCGCTTGGGATCCCACAGCAGTTTCTGGAGATTGGTCTTGAGCCCCGCGGCCTTGGCTTCGTAGGTCTTGGCAGTGCGCTCGTCGCCCGCGAGGCGCGCCGCACGCACGATCGCCAGCGCATCCGCCCACATGTAGGCGTTGAACCCCGGGCGGAAGCCCGGTGCACCGCGCAGGATGTCGGTGGTCTGACGGCTGTTGATATTGAACTCCATGCCGTCGTCGTGGCCGTTCTGCCAGAACAGGCCCTTCTCGGCGACGAACTGGCGCTTCTCCCAGCCTTCGTAGTTCTTCACCAGGTCGGGCAGCAACGACTTCATCAACGCGTCATCGGGGTGCACCTGATGGGTGGCCCAGATCCCGTCGGTCAGCCAGCAGCCGTAGTTGCGCGGTTGGGCGTTCTCGGTGCGGAACCAGTAGCGCGCATAATCTTGCGCATAGCTCGGGTCGTTCAGCCAGCGGACCTCGTAGAGCTGGTGACCGACCGGGCAACTGATCGCGCCGTAGGCGCCACTCCAGAACGGACGGTCGATGAATTCGGTGAAGCTGTAGCCGCTGTTGGGCGACCCGTAGGTGAGATGCTTGGTGATCAGTTCCCAGCGGTAGTAGTAGGTCGTCACCAGCTCAGCATCGGGACATTCGAAGAATGGGATGTTGGCCTGGTACCAGGCGAAGTCGCGGTTGTCCCAGAAGGTCTGGGCTTCCAGCGCCTTCTGCTTGTCGATCACGGCGGCCTCTGCCGTTGCGCCGGCCACGAACGGACTGGCGATCACCCCGGCCAGGGCCAGACGCGGAAGGAGACGGACGAGGGCGGTGATGGTCATGATGATCCTTCGGACGCGGAGGAGACGGAGTTGGAAAGATGCCCGGATGCGAGGTGTGCGATGGCGACGATCGTGGCGGAGGACTCTGCAATCACGAGCCCCTCCTGGTGCGCGGCCGAGAACGTGAGTGCTCCCGTCTCACGCTCCCCGCCTAGACCCGGGCGGCGTATCGGCAACACGCACCGGCCCTGGACATTCACTTGGCGGTGACGTCCTTCAGCATTCCCACGATGGTCTTCTCATCGATCTGCGAGGGATGTCCCTGCCAGGCGATCTTGCCGGCGGTGTCCACCAGGACGACGTGCGGGATACCGTTGACGCCATAGGCGTTCCCGATGTCGTCGCCGACGCTGATGATGTAGGGGATCTTCTTCTTCTTGATGAAGCCCTCGACGTTCTTGCTCGTGCCATCGGTGTGGCCGACGATCACCAAGCCCTGGGCGGCGAACTTCTCATGCAGTTTGACCAGGTGCGGAATCGAGGCGACGCAGGGCCCGCACCAGGTCGCCCAGAAATCGATGAGCACGACCTTGCCGCGCAACGCCGCCAGGGAGACCTTGGCCTCGGCCGGGGCATTGAAGAACGTCTTCCCGCCGAACTCGGGGGCCGCCGAGCCGACCTGCTGTTCGGCGAACGCGACGCCAACGACCATGAAGGAAAGCACGAGGGCCAGCAGGAGACGTCGCATGGGTGGTGTTCCTTGGGCGCAGCATGCCCACCGGCGGGTCGACGATCTTGGCCGGATCGCAGGCGCGACCCGTTGAAATCCGCCTAACCGGATGGACCCGGCGACGACGCACGCGACGGCGAAGGTGTCACGGATTTCCCGCCAAGGTTTGCCACCTACGCACAGGTAGCGGATCGTGGTGCTTGCGACCACGCCAATGGCGACAGCTCCAGCACCCGCTATGTCCCGCCCATGCGCCTATTCGATCCCTGGGAGCGCCTCGGCGGCGTCCTGACCTACGTCTACGCTGCGATGCTCATCGCTCTGCTGCTCGGACTCGCCAGCCATGTCCCGTTGTCAGCCTGGTGGGAATCGCCCCGCCGTGCCGAGCTCCTGCAGGCAGTGGTGCTGACGCTGGCGACCTCTTTGGCCTCGACCGTATTGGCCCTGGTCATCGCCTTGCCCGTCGCCTGGCGGCTGGTGCGGCAACCACTGCGTGGCCAGGGCGTCATCGATGTGCTCATCGACCTGCCGCTCTCGCTCTCACCGCTGGTGATGGGCATGGCTTTCCTGCTGTTCTTCTCCACCGCTCCTGGCCGGTTGATCGAAAGCGCCTTCACCGCCTGCGGCCTGCCGCTGCGCGGTGCTCCCACGGGAGTGGTGCTGGGCCAGACGGTGATCGCCACCGCCTTCGCCATCCGCCACCTGCGCGCCGCCTTCGCCAGCGTCGCCACCAGTTCGCTGACCCTGCCGGCCGCGGTACGCCACCGCCGCACCGCGGTCTCGGTGGCCGCGACCATCACCTGGGCGCGCACCGTCGGCGAATTCGGCCCCCTCCTGCTGTTCGTCGGCATCATCCCGCTGCAGAGCGAAGTGCTCTCCACAGCGGTTTACCTCAGCTGGATCAGTGGCGACCTCGACGGCGCCGTGCTCGCTTCACTGACGATGATCCTGCTGTCCTTCGGCGTCGTCCTCATCGCTCGCACCCTGGGCAGTGAAAAGACTGGGAGAGCGCCGAGAGGCTGAGGCGAGAGGCCTCCGATCGGAGACCGTGCGTACGGAAACGGATTTGTGGTTATTCGGCGTGATCAGGGAGTGCAGGGCAGTCCGTGAGCGGGATC
>JANPIY010000660.1:0-1886 GCA_031425255.1 Planctomycetota bacterium | reverse complement strand
TGGCGAAATCGCGACCGGATCAGGCCCGGAAGATCCTATCCACGGCTCTGCAAATCCCCACGAGGCCTGCGGCGACGGAAGAAAACTGATAGAAAAACCATGAAAAACGACGGTTCTTAGCTAAACGGCATTGAGCCGGCGGTCCCAGGGGGGATTGCCCCGGGCCGGCTGGCAGCCGGCGGTCCTAGGGGCTGAGAGCGCCTAGGACTGGTTCGCCGCGCTCAACCGCTCGGCTATCGCATTGCCCGCCAGCCAGCCGCTGGTCCAGGCGTTCTGGAAGTTGAAGCCGCCGGTGATGGCGTCGACATCGAGGCATTCCCCGGCGATGAACAGCCCCGCGGCCTTGCGGCTCTCCATGGTGCGCCAGGTCACCTCGTCGCGGGCGACGCCGCCAGCGGTGACGAACTCGTCTTTGAATGTGCTCTTGCCGGTCATCGCCACGGTGCAGGCGTTGAGCTGGGTGGCCACGCCCTCCATCTGCTCCTTGGTCAATTGCGCCCAGCCGACGCCGTCGACCACGCCGGCGCGCAGCAGGAGCGCGTCCCACAGCCGCCGCGGCACCGCGGCCGGTGGCGCGTTCTTCGGCAGCTTGGCGCCGTGGTTCCTCCGCATGCCGGCGCACCAGTCGCTGGCCGAGGCGCCCGCCAGCCAATCGACGCGCACCCGGCAGCGGTAGTTCACCGCCGCCAGCAGGCGCGCGCCCCAGGCCGAGGCACGCAGCGCGGCCGGTCCGCTGAAACCCCAGTGCGTACACAGCAGCGGACCGCGGGTGGTGATCTCCTCAGCGAGATCGAGCAGGGTCAGGTGCACGGGCTCGACGCTGAGGCCGGACAACTCGCGGATCCACGCCTCCGGAATGGTGAAGGTGAACAGCGACGGCACCGCCGGGACGACGCTATGGCCCAGCGCCTCAGCCAAGCGGTGACCACTTTTTCCCGACCCGGTGGCGAGCAGCACGCAGTCAGCGGTGAGGGTCTCCTGCGCAGTCTCGACCAGCCAGCGTGGTCCCGCGCTGGTCAGCGCCCGGACCACCGACTGCGTGCGCACCTCGACGCCCGCGGTGGCCGCGGCGGCCGTCAGACAATCGATGATGGTCTGCGAGCGGTCGCTGGTCGGGAACATCCGCCCGTCCTCCTCGACCTTCAGTTCGACGCCGCGCTCGGCGAACCAGGTGATCACCTGGCGGGGACCGAAACGCGAGAACGGTCCCAGCAGCTCGCGCGTGCCGCGCGGATAATTGCCGACGAGCGCCTTCGGCTCCAGACAGTCATGGGTGACGTTGCAGCGCCCGCCGCCGGAGATGCGTACCTTGGAGAGCACCTCGCCCGTGGCCTCGAGGATGATCACCCGCTGCCCAGGAGTCGCTTCTGCGCAGGTGATGGCGGCGAAGAAGCCGGCGGCGCCGCCGCCGATGATGATGGCCGTGGGCATCGCGGGAGCGTCGGCGTGTCATGGCCACGCACAACATGGTTGCCGAACGCCACCCTGATCAGACCGGGCCGAGCCGAGACAATCCTGCAGTCCCCGCAGGGGACGGCGCAACGCCAGCCCGGTGCTTCAGCGCCGGGAACGTGCACCAAAAGATCATGAGTCCCCAACGGGGACGACGCAGATGGCAAACACGATCATGGTGCGATCAGAGGCATCCCTGCGTCGTCCCCGTTGGGGACTTGCATGATACATGGTTGTTCGACCCGGCGCTGAAGCGCTGTCCATTACCCATAAATCCTGGTTGGCTTTTGAGCGCCAACGGCGCGAGGTCATCACAGCCCAGGGCAACGCCCTGGGTAAGATGCCCATTCTGGTTCGAGCCCTGAAAGGGCGAATTAAACCGGCAATCGAGCGGCTGAGTCGCCCTTTCAGGGCTCATTCCGATGCGGGCCCTT
>JANPIY010000659.1:0-5553 GCA_031425255.1 Planctomycetota bacterium | reverse complement strand
CATAGCCACAGAGCTCACAGAGAGCACAGAGCTGGAGAATTGCCCCTCTCTGTGCTCTCTGAGGGCTCTGTGGCTGGTTGTCCTTCTCCTGACTTTAGGATTCGGCCTTGGCTAAACGGCATTGAGCCGGCGGTCCCAGGGTTGTTTATCTCTGCTACAGGTGGGACCAGTCGCTCAAAAGCAGAGCATCGCTCCTGAGCATGTGCTGTGTGGGGAAACAGTTAACCTCACGAATCGACATTTATCGACCTCTCCGGGTCGGCACTGCGCTTGCACTGCGTCGATGCCCGATGTCGGCCCATGATGGGCCTGCCGGTCTGCACCTGTGCAGCCGGTCACCAGGGTCAACCACCCGTCCGCCCCGTTCACCCGGTGCGGACGACCTCCACGGAGATCCATCGATGTCCACGCTTTCCACCAAGCTGCGCACGTTCATGCGCGGTACCACGCTCGGCGTCCTCGCCTCGTTGGCTTCCCTTTCCCTCTCGGCCGCCGAAACGGTCAAGATCGGCGTGTTGCATTCGTTGTCCGGCACCATGGCCATCTCTGAGACCTCGCTGCGCGATGTCGTCCTGATGGCGGCTGAAGAGATCAACGCCAGCGGCGGCGTGCTCGGCAAGATGATCGAACCGGTGGTGGTCGATCCGGCCTCGAAGTTCACCACGCTCTTTCCAGAGAAGGCCAAGGAGCTGCTCCATGAGAAGAAGGTCGCCGCCGTGTTCGGCTGCTGGACCTCGACCAGCCGCGTCGCGGTCAAGCCGATCTTCGAAGCCGCTGGCGGTCTGCTCTTCTACCCGGTGCAGTACGAAGGTGAGGAAGAGAGCCCGAACATCTTCTACACCGGTGCCAGCCCCAACGAGCAGCTCATCCCCGCGGCCGAATACATGATGTCGAAGGACGGCGGCGCGAAGAAGAAATTCTACCTGCTGGGTACCGACTACATCTTCCCCCGCACCGCCAACAAGGTGCTCAAGGCCTTCCTCAAGTCCAAGGGCGTGCCCGATGCGAACATCGCTGAGGAGTACACCGACTTCGGCCACAGCGACTACCAGACCATCGTCGGCAAGATCAAGGCCTTCGCCGCCGCTGGCGATGCCTGCGTGCTCTCGACCATCAACGGCGACTCGAACGTGCCGTTCTACAAGGAATTCGCCAACCAGGGCCTGACCGGCGACAAGTGCCCGATCATGGCGTTCTCGGTGGCCGAAGATGAACTGCGCGCGATGGACACCGAGAAGCTGGTCGGCCACCTCGCGGCGTGGAACTACTACCAGTCTATCGACACGCCCGAGAACAAGAAGTTCGTGGCCGCCTTCAAGGCGTACTGCGCCAAGAACGGCCTGCCCGGCGGCGACAAGCGCGTCACCGACGATCCCATCGAAGCCGCCTACTTTGGCGTCTATGTGTGGAAGGCGGCATGCGAGAAGGCCAAGTCCTTCGAGCCGGCCAAGGTCATCCCGATGGTCAACGGCCTCGAATTCGATGCCCCGGGTGGCAAGAAGAAGATGCACGCCACCAACCATCACACCTACAAACCGGTGCTGATCGGTGAGATCCGCGCCGACGGCCAGTTCGACATCGTGTGGCAGACCAAGGGTCTGGTCGAACCGGAATCGTACAGCTCCTTCCTGCACACGCCGGAAGAGCTGAAGAAGCTGCATCTGAAGTGATGCGCTGAGACCGCCCCTCCTGCGACCGCCCGTGGCGCGCAGGAGGGGCTTTTTCCTGATCCGATGATGGTGGTCGAGGTCGTCCTCCCACCACGCACGCCTGTCATCCGCCCCGGCCACGACCGCGGGCTCCTGGATCCGCTGACGATGTCGGCGGCACACCCCCTCCATGATTTTTTCTCCTGCCGCCATCCGCTGCGCACGGGCCGCTGAACGTCTGCGTCCACGCTGCCGCCTGCTGCTGGTGCTGGTGCTGTCCTGCCTGCTCCTGCCGTCGAGCGCCGGCGATGCCGCGCCTCCGGTCCCCCCTGCTTCGACTCCTTCCACGACCACCGCGCCGGTCAGCGCCGCCAGCCTGCTGGAAGCGCTGGCTGGCAGCGACCGGGCCGCGGCCCTGGACGCCATCGCCGCCAGCGGCGAGGCCTCCTTGCTGCCAGCGCTGGAAGCCTTCGCCAAGGGCATGCTCGCGCGCAGCGACGGCCAGCTGGTGATGTACGCCTCGAAGGTCGACGTCAGCGGACGTGGCATGGTCTATCCGCTGCTCGACGCCCTCAGCGGCCAGCCGCTGCGCGATGCCGCCGGCAATCCGCGCTTCGCCGACGGCCTGCCCAGCGATGCCATCAAGGCCAAGTCGATCGAGCGCAAACGCGTGAAGGCGATCGCCGCCACGCTCCAGCTGCGCCATCCCGATTCGCAGCAACGCCGCCAAGCCATCATCACCGTCGCGGACAACGTCGACGCCGATCTGCTGGCGGCGCTGGAACAACAGCTCGCCAGCGATGCACAGGGGCCGGATGCCAACCTGCTGAAGGAATCCATCGCCCGCATCCGCCTGGCCAGTGGCACGCCGGCCGAGGTGCTGAGCGCGGTGGAGACCCTCGGTCAGCTCTGCGCCACCCGCGCCCATCCGGCGCTGCTGGCGCGCCGGACCCTCGAACGCCAGGCGCTGGCGCGGCGCGAGCGCGACGCCGCCTTGTGCGAACGCCTCGCCACCGAGAACGCCGCCACCACGCTGGCGGTGTGGCAGGATACCAGCGCCGATAGCAAGCCGACGCGCGAGGTGCTGGCGGACTTGGGCATGCCCGGTGATGATCCGGCCGCCACCGCCGTCGGCATCGCCGCCAAGGCGCACCTGCGCGCCGGCGAACTCCGCCACGGCCTCGTCGCTCCGGATCCCTTGCTGGCGGCGCTGGAACGTACGGTCGCGAGTCTCGAAACACGCCAGGCCTGGGCGCAGCGCGTACAGCAGGCCTTTGCCGGCCTGTCGCTCGGTTCGATCCTGATCCTGTTGGCGCTCGGCCTGTCGATCATCTTCGGCCTGATGGGCGTCATCAACATGGCGCACGGCGAGCTGATGATGATCGGCGCCTTCACCTCCTATGTCGTCAGCCAGGCCTTCGCCACCTGGCTCCCAGGGTGGTACGACTGGTATCTGGTGGCGGCCATCCCGGCCGCCGCGCTGACCGCGGGCGCGGTCGGCTGGCTGATCGAGATGCTGGTCATCCGCCATCTCTATGGGCGGCCATTGGAGACCCTGCTCGCCACCTTCGGCATCGGTCTGATCCTGATCCAGACCGTGCGTGGATGTTTCGGTGATAATCTGTCGGTCAAACCGCCGACCTGGCTGACCGGCGGCATCAACGTGACCGACGACATCGTGCTGCCGGCCAACCGGCTGTTCATCATCGCCCTGTGTTTGGGCTGCGTCGCCGGAATGTACCTGGTGATCCGCGCCACGCGCCTGGGCCTGCTGCTGCGCGCGACGACGCAGAACCGCCAGATGGCGGCCTGCCTCGGCGTCGCCACCCGGCGGGTCGACGGCATGACCTTCGCACTCGGAGCGGCCCTCGCCGGCATCGCCGGCGTGGCGGTGCCGCTCTACGACAAGATCTCGCCGACCATGGGCCAGAACGTGATCGTCGAGAGCTTCCTGGTCGTGGTCACCGGCGGGGTCGGCAACCTCGCCGGGGTGGTGTGGGCTGGGCTGGGCCTCGGCTTCACCAGCAAGCTGATCGAACCCTGGCTGGAGGTGGTCTTCACCAAGATCGTCCTGCTCGGCCTGATCATCGTCTTCCTCCAATGGCGGCCCTCCGGGCTGTTCCCGGCCAAAGGGCGTCTCGCCGATGTCTGACCTGCCCGTTCCCACCGCGCTGGCCGCCAGCGCCCCGGTCTCAACCGTGCTGGTCTCCACCGCCCTGGCCGATCAGCGGCGGCTCAGCCATCTGCGCCTGGCGGTGGTGATCGGCGTGCTCGCGTTCTTCTTCCTGGTGGTCCCTGGGCTCGCGCTCGGCGGTGCCATCGACGCCTCCAGCCTCAACCGTCTGGGCCGTTACCTGGCCTTCGCCCTGGTCGCGATCGGCATCGATCTGGTGTGGGGCTACACCGGCATGCTGTCGCTGTGCCAGGCGCTGTTCTTCTGCCTGGGCGGGTACTGCATGGGCATGCACCTGTGCCTGGCCGAGGGTGGCGGCGATGTGCGGCCGGAATTCCACAACATCCCCGCGTTCTTCTATTTCAACGACGTCACCTCCCTGCCGTTCTTCTGGGAGCCGTTCCGCTCGCGTACCTTCGCCATCATCGCCGGGCTGGTGCTGCCGGCGGCCTTCGCCGCGGTCTTCGGCTACTTCATCTTCCGCAGCCGGGTCAAGGGCGTGTACTTCTCGATCATCACCCAGGCCCTGGCGTGGGCGGCCCTGCTCGCCTTCAACAACCAGAAGCTGCTGCTGGGCGGCACCAATGGCATGACCAACTTCTACAAGCCGCTCAACAGCACCTTCGAGTGGATCCTCGCGCTCTACCTGCTCAGCGCGACCGTGTTGCTGGTCGCCTATCTGGGAGCGCGCCACCTGGTCGCGAGCCGGGCCGGCCGCGTGCTGGTGGCGATCCGCGACAATGAGAGCCGGCTGCGTTTCTCCGGTTTCCAACCGGTGCGTTACAAGGTCTTCATCTTCGCCGTGGGCGCGCTGCTGGCGGCCATCGGCGGAATGTTGTACGCGCCGCAGACCGGCGTGATCGGGCCCTCGGACATGAACATCGACCTGCACATCATGATGGTGATCTGGGTCGCGGTCGGCGGTCGCGGTCGGCTGTGGGGCGCGGTGCTCGGCGCCCTGCTGGTGAATTACGCCTACTCGTGTTTGACCTCCGACCTGCCGAGCGCGTGGCCATTCCTCCAGGGCGCGTTGTTCCTGGTGGTGGTGCTGCTCTTCCCCGACGGTTGCGTGAAGCTGTGGGATCGTTTCGAGGAACGTTTCCGTTCGCGTGAGCGCGCGCTGCTGGCCTTGGCCCCGTTGGCGATGGTGGTGGTCTTCCTCTTCGCCGAGGGCCTGGGCATGACGCGCTGGTGGGAGGCGTTCCACACCACCTGGAATCTGCGCCTTCCGCTCGGGGTGGCGGTACCGCTGAAGTACCTCCTGCTCGCAGCGGCGGTCGCCAGCGTGGTGGCCCTCGACTGGTGGTTGGGCCGTACGCGCACCCCGCGACATCCGCCTGCGAGCACGCTGGAGACCGCGTCATGAATGAACCGGTCGACGTCGTCCATCAGCCCAATGAACTCTATTCGCCGTCCAAGCTCGACCTGGTCCAGCTCGAGAACGTCACCGTGGTGTTCGACGGCTTCAAGGCGCTCGACATCCACTATTTCGCCGTCGATCGCAACGAACTGCGCGTGGTCATCGGGCCAAATGGCGCGGGCAAGACCACCCTCTGCGATGTGATCAGCGGCAAGACCCGGGTCACCAGCGGCCGGGTGGTGTTCGACGACATCGACATCACCGGCATGAGCGACACCTCGATCTCCGCTCTCGGGGTCGGCCGAAAATTCCAGACCCCGACGGTGTTCGACAGCCTGACGGTGTTCGAGAACATGGAGCTCGCGCTGCCG
>JANPIY010000658.1:0-1760 GCA_031425255.1 Planctomycetota bacterium | reverse complement strand
CAGGGCTGATGTTCAATGACATGGTCGCCTCGGGCGAGTTGTCAGGCCCCATCGTGATCGGCCGCGATCACCTCGACTCCGGCTCTGTCGCCAGCCCCAATCGCGAGACCGAGGCGATGAAGGACGGGTCCGACGCCGTGTCCGACTGGCCGCTTCTGAACGCGCTGCTGAACACGGCTTCCGGGGCCAGCTGGGTCTCGATCCACCATGGCGGCGGCGTCGGCATGGGCTATTCCCAGCATTCCGGCGTCGTCATCGTGGCCGACGGCACCCCGGAGGCGGCCCGGAGGCTGGAGCGGGTTCTCTGGAACGATCCCGCGACCGGAGTAATGCGCCATGCCGATGCGGGCTACGAGATCGCGCGGGAGGCGGCGCGGCAGCATGGCCTGAACCTGCCCTCGCTGAAGGCACGGCCATGACCGCCCTCACCATCGGGGCCGCGCCCCTGACCCTCGCCCAGTTGCGCGCTGTCCTTGACGGACCGGTCACTGTGACCCTGACCGACGCCGCCTGGGCCGACGTCGATCGCAGTGCCGCCACCATCGCGGCCATAGTGGCCGAAGGACGCACCGTCTATGGCGTCAACACTGGCTTTGGCCTGCTGGCCAATACCTCGATAGCGCCCGGCGATCTGGAGACCCTGCAGCGCAATCTGGTGCTGAGCCATGCCTGCGGCGTGGGCCCGTTGCTGCCCGATGCCGTGACGCGGCTGATGATGGTGCTGAAGATCGCCTCGCTGTCACGGGGCGCGTCCGGCATCCGTCGAGAGACGCTCGACACCCTGATCGCCATGGTCAATGCCGACGTCCTGCCCTGCGTGCCCTCCAAGGGCTCTGTCGGAGCATCCGGTGATCTGGCCCCGCTGGCCCATATGAGCTGTGTCCTCATCGGCGTCGGGGAGGCGCGGCTGGACGGAGAGACGCTCGGGGCCGAGGCTGCGCTTGCCCGACTGGGACGCTCGCCCATCACCCTCGGGCCCAAGGAAGGTCTGGCGCTGCTGAACGGCACCCAGTGCTCGACGGCCCTGGCTCTGGCCGGGCTGTTCGCGACCGAGGCGGTGTTCGCTGCCGCCATCGCAGCGGGGGCCCTGTCGGTCGATGCGCTCAAGGGCTCGGACGCCCCGTTCGATCCGCGGATCCATGCCCTGCGCGGCCAGCCCGGCCAGATCGCCGTGGCCGACACCTTGCGAACCCTGATGGCCGGCAGCGCCATCCGGGCCTCGCACCTCGAGGATGACAGCAAGGTGCAGGACCCCTACTCCCTGCGCTGCCAGCCGCAGGTCATGGGCGCAGTCCTCGATGTCCTGACGGCCTCGGCCGGGATGCTGGCGCGCGAAGCCAATGCCGTCACCGACAACCCCCTGGTCTTCTTCGAGGACGGCGATGTGCTGTCAGGCGGCAATTTCCACGCCGAACCCGTGGCCTTTGCGGCAGACCAGATCGCCATGGCCCTGTGCGAGATCGGCAATATTTCCGAGCGCCGCACGGCCATCCTCGTCGACCCCAAGATGAGCGAACTGCCCGCCTTCCTGGTTCAGGAATCGGGCCTGAACTCGGGCTTCATGATCGCCCAGGTGACGGCCGCGGCGCTGGTCGCCGAGAACCGGATGATGGCCCATCCCTGTGTTGTCGACACGGTCCCGACCAGCGCCAACCAGGAGGATCACGTCTCCATGGCCACCCATGGCGCGCGACGCCTGCTCGACATGGCCGAGAACACCGCAACCGTGGTCGGCATCGAACTTCTGGCCGCAGCCCAGG
>JANPIY010000657.1:0-4636 GCA_031425255.1 Planctomycetota bacterium | reverse complement strand
ATGGTGAGATAGTCGGCCTCCATGCTCACCGCCCACTCGGTGCGGAAGGGCTGCACCGCGGCGCGGTCGAACACCGAGCCCAGCCAGTACTGGTTCTGTTGCCGCTGGACCGGGAGGTTCTTGACGATCGGACCGCGGACGCGTTCGAGCATCTCGGGATCGACGCCCGTGGTGGCGAGATCCTTGGCGATCTCGAGCACCGCCAGACGCGCGCGCTCGGCCTTCTCCGGGGCGACGCCGACCTGCGCCAGCACGTAGCCGTAGCCGGCGAAGACCTCGCTCGCGAAGCGATAGGAGAACGGACTGTAGGCATCGCCGAGTTCCTCGCGGATGCGCACGCGCATGCGTTCGTCGATGATCTGCGCGAGCATCCCCAGCCGCCGCGTACGGCCGATATCGTAATAGTCGGAGGTCGGCCAGGCGATGCGCAGCAGGGCGCGGCGGACGGCGCCCGGAACGGCGAAACGATGCACCCCGGCGGGGATCGGCTGGGTGGTCGCCAACACCAGTTCCTGCGCCGAGCCGAGGTGGACGGTCGCCGGGCGGCGTTTGGCACCCAGGCCGGCAAGGTACGGACGCACGAGCTGCAGGACCGCGTCCTCGTCGATGTCACCGACCACGGTGAGCTGCAGCGGAGCGGTGGCCAGGAGCTGGTCGAACCACGGCCGGACCACGGCGAAGGTCGCTGCTTCGGCTTCACTGAACGTGGCCGGCCGGCGATGCGGCACGTCGTGTACCACCAGGGTCTGGAAACGCCGCGCCACCTGGGTCTCGAGATTGCTCGCGGCGGCCTGGAGTTCATCGCGCCATTCGGATTTGGCCTTGGCCTCGGCCTCGGCGCGCCAGCCGGCATCGCTCACCTGCGCGCATAGCCGCTGGATGCAGGTCTCGAGGTCCTTGGGCAGACAGGCGGCGGAGAATACCACCGCGTCATCCTCGAAACGCGGCGGCGACAAGCGGGCTGAGCTGCCGGCAAGGATGTCGGGCAGGTCCTCCGCCGCGTGCCGGCCCAGGCCGCCGGCGAGAAAGGCGCGGCTGACCAGTTCGCTCCAACCGGCGGGGCGCGCAGCCAAGGGCACGGTGAAGCGGGCATTGAGCAACACCTCGTTGGGTTTGAAGGTGGTGCGCTTGACCACCACGTCGATGGGGCCGACGGCGTCGAGGTGGATGCCGCGTTTGGCGAACAGCTCGACCTTGCGGCGACGCTCGCTTTCCACCGCGGCCGAGGCGGTCACGAGCTCTGGACGGGTGGCATAGGCCCAGGCCGCGACCGCCGCCTGCACCGGCGCCGTCAGCGTCACCGTCTGCGAGGCCTTGAAGGCGGCCCGGACCTGCCGTTCGCCATCGACCCCGAGATCGTCGGCGCCGCTGACCGCCACCAGCAGGTTGCCGGCGTCCCACCCGGCGGCGAATGCCGCCAACACGCCTGCCGGGGTCGCCTGCCGCAGGACCGGCACCAGCAGGTCGCGTTCCTGCGTCGGATGCAGGAACGCGAGATCGAACTTCGCCGCCTGGTAGAGCGCACCGGCCAGGCTGGCATTGGTTCGGTTGCCCGCCTTGGCCACGGCCTCGTCGAAGCGGCTGGCGAAGGTCGCGACCGTCGCTGCCAGCTCCGCCGCCGTCGGCCCATGGTCGTGCATGCGGCGGACCTCCTGTTCGATCACCGCCAATGCCGCCAGCGCCTGCCCAGGCCTGGCCTTGCCCTGCACCCCGGCATGGACCACGTCGAGCCACTGATAATTCTCCGCCCCCGCCTCCAGCAGCGCACCGCTGGGATGGGCGGCGATCCACTTGGTCAGACGGACGCCGAGGATGTGGTCGGCGAGATCGGCGAGCAGCTCCTGGCTACGGGTGGCCAGGCCATCGGCCGGGCGCGTGCGTTGGCGCAGGCGCATGAGCGAGACGGTGGTGCCCTCGGCCTCGGCCTCGTGATGGATGCAAACGGTCAGCTCGGCGGGCGTGAGGGTCCCATAGTCCGGCTCGGCGCGAGCCGGCTTGTCGGCCGTGAGCATGCCGAAGGCCTCGCGGATCTGGCTCGTCGCGCTGTCGACTGACAGCGCTCCCACCGCCACCACCACGAAACGTTCCGGGCGATACCAGTCGGTATAGAACTCCATCAAGTGCTTGCGCTCGGCGGCGCTGACGGTTTCCGGCACGCCGATGGGGAAGCGCTGGGCGATGCGTTTGCCGGGATACATCGCCCGGTAGAGCGCCTGGTGTTCGCGGAAGCTGGGGGAGTTGCGGTCGCGCATCTCGGCGAGGATGATGCCGCGTTCGCGGTCGATCTCGGAAGGCACCAGCAACATGCCGCCGGCGTAGTCGCCGAGCACCCGCAAGCCGATAGCGATGGTGGCCGGCTTGCCGTCCGGCAGGTCGAGCTTGTAGACCGTCTCGTCGAACGAGGTGTGGGCGTTGGTATCGGCGCCGAAGGACAGGCCCAGGGTCTGGAGCTGGCTGACCAGCGTGCCCGGAGGGTAATGCGTGGTGCCGTTGAAGGCGAGGTGCTCGAGGTAGTGCGCCAGGCCCAGTTGGACCTCGTCCTCGACCAGGCTGCCGGCGGTCACCAGCAGGCGCAGCGAGACCTTGTCCTTGGGCTGGTCATTGGCGAGCAGGGCATAACGCACGCCGTTGTCGAGCCGGCCCCACACCACCGCGCCGTCGCGCGGCAGGCCGGAAGCGGAACCCGGGATGATGTCGGCACCCGCGGCGAGGCTCAGGACCAGCAGCAAGGCGAAGGAACGCACCATGAGATCTCCACACAGACATCGACGGACCACGACCGTGAGCGCTCTGACGCTGGTCGGCGCGGGCGCTTACAGTAGGACCTCGATCTCATGCACACCAACGGGGTTGTCTATACGATGAACGATGACGACAGACAGGGTGTGCTCCCATGGTGCTGACGCCGAGCCGGGCCTGGCAGCGGCGCCAGCCACCGGACGACGTGGTCGCCGAACTGGAGAACGATCTCCGCCTGAGCCACCTGACCGCGCGTCTGCTCGCCCTGCGTGGCATCCAAGGCGCCAGCGCGGCGCAGAGCTGGCTCGGCCGGCGCCTCGCCGACCTCCACCGTCCGGAGCTGATGCTCGGCATGGAGCAGGCCGCGGCACGCCTGGCGCAAGCGATCAACCAACGCGAACGCATCCTCATCCACGGCGACTACGATGTCGACGGCTCGACCAGCGCCTCGTTGCTGGCGCTGTTCGTGCGCGCCTGCGGTTGGGAAGCCACCGCCTGGATCCCGCACCGGCGCATCGACGGCTACGGTCTGAGCGAAGCCAGCCTGGTGGCGGTGCAGGAATACCGCGCGCAGGTCATGGTCACGGTCGACTGCGGCATCGCCGATCATGGCTTCGCCGCGCGCATCGAACGCGAGACCGGCTGTGCGGTGATCATCACCGACCACCACCTGCCGCAGGGGTCGCTGCCGCAGTGCACCGCGGTGTGCAATCCCAACCAGCCGGGCTGCCCGTATCCCGACAAGCACCTCGCCGGCGTCGGCGTGGCGTGGAAGTTGGCGTGGGCGACTGCCAAGCTCCTCAGCGGTGGCGACAAGGTCACCGAGCGCCTGCGCACCTTCCTGCTCGACAGTCTGTCGCTGGTGGCGGTCGGTACCGTCGCGGACTGCGCGATGCTGACGGGCGAGAACCGCATCCTGGTCCATCACGGCCTGCTGGCGCTGGCCAAGAGCACCAACCCTGGGCTGGTCTGTCTGCGCGAGCAGGCGCGCCTGGACCTGCCGATCGCCGCCGGCGATGTCGGCTGGAAGATCGGCCCCTTGCTGAACGCCGCCGGCCGGGTCGGTAGTGCGATGGCCAACATCCGTCTGCTCACCGCTACCACCGCTGCCGAGGCGAGCGCCGAACTGGCGAAGATCGTGATCGAGAACGATGAGCGCCGGCGCCTGACGCAAGTGCTCAGCGAACAGCTCTTCGCCGAGATCGCTGCCGATCCCAGTCTGCGCAACCGCGCCGGGCTGGTGTTCGCCGGCGAGGGTTGGCACGCGGGCGTCGTCGGCATCGTCGCCAGCCGCCTGGTCGAGAGTTTCGGCCGTCCGGTCGCGGTCATCGCCATCCAGGACGGGGTCGGCAAAGGCAGCCTGCGCAGCGTGGCGCAGGTCCACCTCGCGGACGTGCTCGACGGCTGCCGGCCGTTGCTGATCAAGGGCGGCGGCCACGCGATGGCCGCCGGGTTGTCGATCGATCCGGCGAACATCGACGCCTTCCGCGACGCCTTCGATCGCCAGGTCTCCGCCCGCGTGTCGACCGGCGATCTGCAGCCGCGCACGGATTATGATGGCGACGCGTCGGTGGCGGAACTCGACGGCGATTTCTTCGCCTCCCTGGAGGACATGGCGCCTTTCGGCATCGGCAACCCCGACCCGGTGCTGCGCCTGAGCACCGCCACCTTCATCTCGCGCCCGCGCCTGTTCGGCAAGAGCGGCGACCACCTGCGCGGCGCCCTCACCGATGTCGGCGGTGGCATGCGCGAGTTCCTCGCCTGGCGCGCCAAGGAGCGCATCGAGGCCCTCTGCCGCGCCGGCTCGCGTTTCGATCTGCTGGTCAAACCGCAAGCCGGCCGCTGGCGTGGCGAGCTGCAGCCGCGGCTGGTGTTCGTCGACGGGAAGACGTTGTGA
>JANPIY010000656.1:0-1730 GCA_031425255.1 Planctomycetota bacterium | reverse complement strand
CGGGCGCGCTCGCTTCGGCCAGCACACCCAGCTCGCCGCCGAGCCGCCCCTCGACGCCGATCACCGCCGTGTCCGTTCCGCGCAGGTGGGAGACGATGCGGGAGGCATCGATGCCGGCGCCCGCGAGCGTGAGTCCGCCTTCGCGGATCACCACCGGCTTGAAAAAGTCGAGCTGGCCCGCGGGCAGCTGGATGCGCACAGTGCCGCCGCCGGCGCGGTCGATGATGGTCTGCAGGGCGGCCGCGTCGTCCTGGCCGTCGCCAGGTGTCACGCCATAGGCCGCTGCGTCGATCACGTGCGGGCCCGAGGAGCGCGAGAACATGCCCGCATCCGGCATGCGCAGCGCGCTATGCGCGACGAGAACGGTGAAGCCGAATGCGGCGAAGGAAGCGCCCATCAGGCTGGCCGGCACCAGCCGCGCGAACCACGAGCGCCGCGGCCCGGCGTCCTGCCTGGACTTGCCCTTGCTCCAGTTCTGGTCGCTCAGGTGGAAGGCCGCGTGGATCTTGATGATGGCGCCGACCCATTGCGTGTACAGCATGATGGGGATGGAGCGCATCGTGACCTGGTGGCCGTGGTAGACGATCACGACCAGCTGCACAGCGCGCACCAGCACCGCAAAGGCCAGGTACAGCGGAAGGTAAACCGCGCTCTTGGCGAGCGCCAGGGCCAGCGCGCCCGAGATGCCCACCAGCGAGGTCCACATGGACAGCCGCTGGTCCAGGATGCAGAACCAGATGAACCAGCCGGTGCAGCCCGGGCCCAGGGCCAGCGCGCGCGGGTTGTTGCGCAGGGTGTTGCCGAACCAGCGGTAAGGCAGCGAGAAACTGGCCTTGAAGAAGCTGATGTCGCGGCTTTCCAGCGAACAGCAGGTGACGTCCGGGATGTAGAGCATCTTCCAGCCCTGGCGCAGCACATGGAACCACGAGCTCTTGTCGTCGCCCATCAGGAAGCGGAAGCTGCCGTGCATCCAGTGCTTGATCATGTCGTTCTCGATCGCGCTGCCGATAAACTCCTCGGTGACGCAGATCGAGGTGCGCAGCATCGAGAAGCGGCCGGTGAGCGTCATCACCTTGTGCGACAGGCTGTGCGACTGGAACTGCACGTGGCGCTCGCCGAACTTGAGCGCGAACCAGTCCTTGTACCAGGCGGACTGGCCATGGATCCACGCCACCTCGTTGGTGGTGAGCGCGCCCAGGTCGCCGAAGGCGGCGAAGAAGGGCAGCGTGCGCCGCAGCGAGCCCGGCTCCAGCCACGAGTCGCCATCCATGAACACGGTGACGCTGTCCGGCTCGTCCGCGTAGCGCCGCGCCACCGCGCGCAGCGCGTGGCCGAGCGCGATCCGCTTGCCCTGGCTCTGGCGCTGGAACACCAGCTCCACGTGCAGGCGGCCGGGGTGCGACAGGTAGGCGCCGTTGATGACCGCCTCGTCGGCATCGCTGCCCACGGCGACGATCACGGTCGCCTCGCACGGCAGCTCCGACAGGTTGGCCATCAGCGACTGGAAGCTCTCCACGCTGACCCACGCCTCCTCCAGGTAACTGGCGACCACGACGAAGACCCGGCTGGGGAAGCGGCCGGCCGTGGCGACGGCGTCGGCCTGCCGGCGAAGCGCGGGGAAGTGGAAGCGCGCATAGAGCCACGCGCGGACGAAGTGCAGCCACTGCCAGCCATAGCGCCAGATGCCGAACAGGCCGATGGCCAGCAGCGCGCCGTGCTCCAGCGGATAG
>JANPIY010000655.1:0-38238 GCA_031425255.1 Planctomycetota bacterium | reverse complement strand
TCATCGTGGCGCCAGGCCAGGGCCAGTTCGAGACTGATGCCGACCGGTGCGCCCGGGTCGGTAGCGGCTTGGCACACCTCATTCCAGAGCAGGTCCCCGATCAGCGTCGTGAAGAGGTAGGCGCCAAAACTGGCGATCTCTCCAGCGCCGGGCTCGCGATTGACCAGGTGTCCGTACACCTTGGCCAGGGTGGCGAGGTCGCCGTCGCACAGTGAACGGTGGGCAGCGGCTGGCTCAGGCAGATCAGCAGTTGGCGGCAGCGGGAAACGTCGGCCGAGAGGATCGGGATCGCTGCGCCGCAGCTGTCGCTTCCGTTCCCAGGGGGCGCCGGCGCTCCCCGTCAGTATCACGGTCACGCTCCAGCCGTCGGAGTTGGTCTCCACCCGTAGCAAGACACGCTTCAATGCCATGGCAGTTCCGTTTCCTCGATCGCGAGCAGTCGTGCGGCCAAATCGCGACCACGACCTTCGGCGCTGGCCCCGAGCTTCCCGCTGGTGATGAGATCCACCGCTCGCACATCGTCCGCTGCCGCGCGCGTTCCTGGTTCACGTGCTGCGGTGATCAACCGTGGCACCGTCTGTGCCAGATGGGTCAGCGCAGTAGTGCGCGCGACATCATCTTCGACCATGCGCAACTGGTTCCAGGCCTGCACACTGGCGGCAGCCAGCAGGCGTGCAGAACGGCGCTCAGACGGTGCGCCCGGATCCTCGCCCCGGATCAGAGAGTAGGTCCACTGCGCCACCTCGCCGCCGCTGCCGAACTCTTCGCCATGGCGGCGGAAACGCTGGGTGAGCGCCGAGGCACCTCCCGCGCCATCCGGCCAGTCGCCCGGCAACGTCATCGCCAGCGTCGCCGTCACCACTGCATTGAGCGCCTGCACGGCGGCGCGCGCCGCCAACGGCTGGTCTGGCAGCTCCGGAACGAGCGCGAAGGGCGCCAGCGGGACCTGCGCGCGATCGGATCCGAGCGCCTGCGCCAGGCGCGCAATGAAGGCCACCCGCACCAGGGCCGGTGGATACAGCGGACGATGGACGAGCAGGTCTGGCGGTTCAGCGAGTTCGAGATCGGCGAGCGCGATCGCGGCCGCCGGACCGAGGCAACCGGCAGCCCAGGCGTCGGCGAAGACCTCCTGGTTCCAGGCCCCCCAGGCGTCGCTCCCGCCGGTAGCCACCCGCAAGGCATCAGCGAAGGCGAGCAACGCCGCCTTTCCTGGGGCGAGGTCGTGCTGTACCTGATGGCCGATCTCATGCGCGACATGGGCCAGCAGCCAGGGTTCCTGCACGCACTGCGGCGGCAGCGCCACCAGCGGAATCGGCAGCTCGCCGAGGTGCTTCTCCACGAATTCGATGATGCCGCTGTCGCGCAGTTCGGCGGGACGATCCTCGCGCGGGACCGTGCGTGGCGAGGCGATCGAGGCCAGGTAGGGCAGGGGGGCGGCCCGCCGTCGACCGCCGTTCTCGGCGGGCTGCAGGCAACTCCACACCATTTCATCGGCCGCGCTCAACAACGGCCTGAGGGCGGGATCGTCGCGCTGATTGAAGCGTTCGGCATAGAAGCGCCAGAGCAGGCGCACCCAGGCGGCCCGGGCCTCCAATCCACGGCAGGCCTTGGCGACTGCGCCGGGTGGAGACGCGGGAGCGATTTTTTGAAGCGCCTCGTGCAGGCCGGTGAGCGCACCACCCAGCACAGCGGACAGCGTCGCGAGCTGGGTGCGGTACTGGGCGAGCGGGTCGGTCTTCTGCCGCCGCTGCTGCCAAGTATCGATCTCCTCGCGTAGGCGCTCGAGTCCCGCTCGCACCTGCGCCAAGCGCGTGCGTTCGGCAGCACGTGTGACCACGCGATCAGGAACAGGCACGAGCGGCATGCGCGGTACTCATTGGTTCGCGAAGGTAGAGACGACGGTCTCAGCGGCAAGGATGAGATTGCATGCTCACCAGGGTTGTCGGCCCGGCGTGTCGGCTGCCGGATCGGGTCCTGGCCGATCGCAGCGGCTGCGCCATCCGATCGCAGCGGCTGCGCCATCCGATCGCGGAGGATTCGTCGGGCACCGCCGTGTGGGGCCACCGAACCGGCGCTTTCCAAGCCCAGGCTGCGCCCTACATCCTCACCGCCCATGACTGCCAGCCGCGTTCTCCATGACCAAGTCCACGTCTGTCCCCGGGCCCTGGTGCCGGTGCGCTGGGCGGCGGAGCTGAGCCGGGCGATGATGCCGGGACTGCCGTCCGCCACCGTCGAATTGGCGCAGGACCGCGTGGTGCCGCTGGGCGACGGCATCCAGCTCGCCCACCTGCGCACTAGCGCGGTGGAGGAATGCACCCTCGCCGCCTTCAAGGCCAGCGACGTCGATGGCGATGCCGAGGCCGACTGGCTGTGGCTCGCGGTGCTGATGCCCGAAGGCGAGGTCGCCCGCCATCTCGGCTGGCTCGCCCACCTCGCGGCGGTGCTGCGCGATGAGGACAACATCCGCCGGCTGAAGCTGGCCACCACCGGCGTGAAGGTCGCGGATACCCTGGTCGCCATCTTGTCGGTCGAGGCGCGGCGCAGCCTGGGCGTGGGGGCGACGATGGCCCGCAGCAAGGCGGTCCCCAGCGCGACCCATCGCATGGTGGTGGCGGTGCTCAAGGGCGATGAGACCGTCGATCAACTGCTGACGCTGTTCGTCGAACACGATGTGCAGGGCGCGACCATCATCGATGGCATCGGCATGGGCGAGCACCTCGCGGCGCACCTGAGCCTGTTCGCCGGGTTCCGCATGGCCTTCAAGTCGGTGGGCAAGAGCCACGTGGTGATGACCGTGGTGCCCGCTGAGCGCAGCGACGAGGTGCTCGACCTGGTGCGGGTGGTGATCGCCAGCGCCGGCGCCGGCACCGGGGTGGCGTGGGCGATCGATCTCGCGGGCTTCATCGGGCCGGGCGGCGGCTGATGCCACCGGTCGGCGCCGTGCACGCGCTGGGTGGGGCGTTCCCGTCGGCGATGGGTGCCACCAACCTGGATGCCCTGGTGCTGCTGCTGCTGGGCGGCGTGCTGGCCCTGGGCATGCCGCGCATCAGCGTGCGTGGTCGCCGGCGTTTCTGGCAGCCGTGGGCCAACAGCGGTCTGCTGCCGCTGCTGGTGGGCCTCGCCATCGGCCCGACCCAGCTCGGGTGGATCAGCGACGACGCCAGTTTCGCGCTGCGGCCGATGCTGGGATTGCTGCTGGCGGCAGCCGGCGTGTTGATCGGTACCCAACTGCGTTTCGCCTACCTCGCCCATGCGGGCGTCGGTTTCATCATGGTCCAGAGCACAGGGGCCTTGTTGCAGTTCGCCGCCACCGCCATCCCCATCGGCCTGGTGGCGTGGACGGTATTCCCGCCGGCGCAGGCGCTCGGCTGTGCCGCCCTGATCGGCGCTTGCGCAGTGGCCACCGCGCAGCGCCCACCATTGTCGGTCGAGGACCGGGTCTCGCCCAAGCGGGTGGTGAGCGGTCATGTGATGGCGGCGGGGTGGTGGAACCTGCTGGCCTTCGCCGGTGGCAGCCTGGCTCTCAGCCTGGCCTTCCAGCCGGAGCTGGGCGCCGATGCGATTCCACCGCAGACCCTGCTGATCGGCACGCCGGTGGTGCTCGGGGTGGTGTGCGGCTGGCTCGCGCTGCGTGCGGCCGATCGCAATGACCTCTACCTGTTCCTGCTCGCGGTCCTGGCGCTCAGCGGAGGCCTGGCGCTGGCGGTGCGGGCGGTGCCATTGTTCTTCGGCATCCTGGTGGGCGCCGTGCTGGTCAATATCGCCACGCGCAAATCGACGCCGCTGGAGGAGGTGCTGGAAGGACTGGAGCAGCCGCTCGCCATGGGCATCGGCCTGCTCGCCGGCTTGTGCCTGGGCGGACAGGAGGATCCCTCGCTGTGGTTGTGGCTGGTGCCGCCGGTGCTGATGCTCAGCCGCTGGGGCATGCGCGGCCGCTGGTCGCCGACGGCGGCGGATCTCGCCCTGGCGCATGAGCGGCGTTTCGCGCCTTCTGGTTCCACCGGCGTCCTGCTGGTGGCGTGCGCGGTCCTGGCGCCGTTCCCGGCACCGCTGCTGGTGGGTCCCTTGGTGACGGCGCTGATCCTGCTGACCCTGGTCAGCGACGTCATCGAACGCCGTGGCGCGGCCAAGGCCGAGGTGACGACGTGAAGCCGTGGATGTCGAATCTCGGCAACGGCCTGATGGATGGCGTCGGCCTCCTGCTCGGGCTCACCGCCCTGGCGGTGTACCCGATGCTGCCATTCAGCAATTCTGCCGCGGCGACCCAGCTGTTCCTGGTCGGCATCGTTCTGGTGCTGGGGGCGTTCGCCGGTCACGTGGCGGGACGGTTCCACCTCCCGCGTATCACCGGCTGCATCTTCATCGGCTGCCTGGTCAGCCCGTCGCTGCCCCTCCTGCTTCCCGAATTCCATCTACCGACGCTGATCGCCCACGATCAGGCCAAGAGCCTCAAGCTGATCAATGAACTGGCCATCGGCATGATCGCACTCATGGCGGGCGCCGAGATCCGGCTGACGTGGTTGCGCGCGCGCATCGCCGCGATCATGAGCATCACCGTGCTGGAGGTGCTGGTGGTGCCGGCGGTGATCGCCGGGGTGATCCTGGGGGGCGGCCACCTGCCGGGATTGCCCGAGTTCCCCTTCCTGCGCGACGGGGTCCTGGCCGGCGTTCCCGCCTGGGCCATCGCCGCCCTGGCCGGCACCATCATCGTCGCCAACAGTCCCACGGTGGTGGTCTCGGTGTTGAAGGAGACCGGTGGCAAGGGGCCGCTCAGCCACACCGTGATGGGCGTCTCGGTGGTGATGGACGCGGTGGTCATCGTGATGTTCACGTTGGTGGTGGCGGTGATCGGGGTGCTGGGCGAACAGGCCAGCACCGCGGTGGTCGGTGGTGACGGCAACGAGGTGCTGGCGCGGGCCGGCGGCGCGGTGCTCGGCAGCATCGTGTTGTCGGTGCTGGTGGGCGTCGGCATCGGGGTCGGGCTCAAATACTTCACCGAACAATCAAGCCATCGCCTGAGCTGGACCCTGGTCGGCCTCGCCCTGGGCGTCGCGGCCTTCGGTCCGCTCATCGGCATCAAGCCGCTGTTCTGCCTGCTCGCGGCCGGCTTCGCCTGCGAGAATCTCGCCGGTCGGCGCAGTGAACTCGGATCGCACCGCCTCGAACAGGCGCTCAAACGCGTGGCGAATCCGGTCTTCGTGATGTTCTTCGTGGCCGCCGGCATCAACCTCGACCTGGTCGCGCTGGTCGAGTACGGCGGACTGGTGCTGGTGCTATCGGGCGTGCGCCTGATCTGCGTGTGGACCTGCGTCCGCGCCGCCTGTCGCCTGGTCGCTGCGGAACCGGTGGTCGCCCGCTACGCCTGGGTCGGGATGGTCTCGCAGGCAGGGGTGACGCTGGCACTGGCGCAGATGGCGGCCAGCCGCTTCCCCGGCTGGGGTGAAACCCTCGCCACTCTCATCGTGGCGATGGTGGCGCTGCACGAGCTGATCGGGCCAGCGGCCTTCGCCTGGACCATCCGCCGTGCGGGTGAGGCGCGGCCTGAAGGTGCGGTCGGCTCCGGCCACTGACGCCGGCCGCCGGTGGTCATCACCGCGTGGGAAGCACGTTCACCGCAGAGACGCAGAGGTGAGAGGAGGGCCGCAGAGACGATGGAGAGAGAGGTGGCCCGTCTCTGCGACCCTCTTCCCATCTCTGCGTCTCTGCGGTTTTCGAGGAGGTCATTGCCCCGGTCGGCTGGTCAGCGGGAGCGCAGCGCCAGCGGCCGGTCGAGGATTTCGCGCAGCACCACCAGATCGCGCAAAGCCTGCGGCTGGTGCAGCAGGCGGATCAGATGGCGCGGATCTTTGGCCCCGACGTGGCGGGTGACCTGCGCTGCCTCCACCGCTTTGGCCTGTTTCAGATAATGACGCTCGCGATCACGGACTTGGCGCTGGCGGTCCTGGATGATGCGTTCGTGCTCTTCGCGTTCCTCGGCTACCTGTTCGGCCCGACGCTCCTCGGCGGCACGCTGCGCCATGCGCTGGCGCAGGACTTCGATCTCCTCCGGGTCGCGGCTCGCCACCGGGCGCGCCGGTTCGTTGCGCTCGCGCGCCTCCTCGATGGTCTCTTTGACGAGGACGATGAGTTCTTCGAGCAGGCCCATGGTTCAACTCCTGGGGGAAGGTCGGGGTCCGGAGTCCGCGGCTCTGAGAGCCGGGATCCATGGTCAGGCGTCTGGGGTCGAGATCCCGGACGCCTGACGCCGGTCGCTATTTGGGCTTGTCCGACTTGCCGCTCGCATCCGGATGCGCGATCGACGAGCGCATCTCGGTGTCGGCCTGCACATTGCGGAGATTGTAGTATTCCATCACGCCCAGGCGGCCGGTGCGGAAGGCTTCGGCGATGGCCATCGGGATCTCGGCCTCAGCGAGCACCACCTTGGCGCGGTTCTCGGCCACCAGGGCGACCATCTCCTGTTCTCGGGCGACGGCCATGGCGCGGCGCTGTTCGGCTTCGGCCTGGGCGATGATCTTCTGCGCTTCGGCCTGATCGGTCTGCAGGCGGGCACCGATGTTCTCACCGACGATGACGTCGGCGATGTCGATCGAGAGGATCTGGAAGGCGGTTCCGGAATCGAGCGCCGAGTCGAGCACGGTCTTGCTGATCGACTTGGGATTCTCCAGCACTTCCATGTGGTTCTTGGCCGCGCCGATGGTCGAGACGATGCCCTGGCCGACGCGCGCGACGATGGTGTTCTCGGTCGCACCGCCGACCAGGCGGTCGAGGTTGGTACGCACGGTCACGCGCGCCTTGACCTTGAGCTGGATGCCGTTGCCGGCGACGCCGTCGATGGTCGCGGGGCTCTGGCCGGGCGTGGGCACGTCGATGACCTTGGGATTGACCGAGGTCTGCACGGCGTCGAGCACATCGCGGCCGGCGAGATCGATGGCGCAGGCGCGATCGAAGGTCAGCGGGATGTCGGCCTTGCTCGCCGCGATCAGTGCCTGGACCACGCGCACGACGTGGCCGCGCGCCATGTAGTGGCCTTCGAGCTTGTCGGTGCTGATGTCGATGCCGGCCTTCTTGGCGGTGATGCGCGCGGTGACGATGATGTTGGCGTCGACTTTACGGAAGCGCATCAGCACGATGGAGAGCAGGCTGACGGGCGCGTTCGAGAGGATCGACTGCATCCACAGCTGGAAGGCGTTCCAGATCATGAAGAAGACGAAGAGCAGGAAGATGCCCGCCAGGCCGAGGACCACGGTCACCGGGTCGAGATTGATCGCGGCGGGCACCAGGAGGGTGGAGTCGGGAAGCTGCATGGGGGATCCTTGCGAGGAGGCGTTCAGTGAGTGGAGTGAAAGAGGGATGATGGGTGCCGTCATGATGATCATGCCAGCGCCGGCTCGACCGTCACCGTGAGGCCATCGACGAGGACGATGCGTACCGCATCGCCGGCCCGCGGCACGGTCTGTGCACGGACCACGACGTCCAGTTCCCCTTGCGGGAAACGCACGCGTGCGGTCAGGCGGGGGGCTTCGCAGACGGTCCCGGCGGTGCCGGGCGCGGCCTGCAGCAGCACCGAGGCGGGATTGACCTGTGGACGCTGTGGCTGGAGGTGGCCGGGCCCGCCTGCGGGCGCCGGGATCTTGTTGCTCTCGTGCACGGCGTCGGCGATCAGCTGCAGAGGATCCTGGCCGACCAGGTCGACCGCGCAGGCGCGCTCCATGGTCAGCGGGATGGCGAAACGTTTGGCCGAGAGCAGGGCGGCGATGACCACGCGGAGATTGCCACCGGCGACCTGGTGGGCCGCCAGCGCGTCGACGTCGACCGCCAGGGCATGTTGTTTCGCCACCAGCAGCTGATTGATCAGCAGGGTGGTGTCGACCCGGCGCAGGTTCATCAGCATCAGGTCGAGGATGCCGACGTGGACACCCTTCATCCACGCGCCCAGGCTGAGCTGCCAGGCGCGTAACCACATCAGGCCGACCGTGGTGACCAGTGGAGTGGTGATCAGGACGAAGGTCAGCCACAGCCAGTTGCGGGTCAGGAACTCGCTCATCCGGGTGATCCGCCGGTTTCGCAGGTGACGATGACGGTGGCGCCTTCGATGCGGCGCACGGTCACCACCGTCCCTGGGCCGACCGTCGGACCCTCCACCAGCACATCGAGGTCGCCTGCGGGGAAACGCGCGCGGCCGGTCGGCATAGCGTCCGAGACCAGGGTGCCGCGCGAGCCGATGGTGACGCCCAGGAGGTTGCTGGCGTGACGGTAGCCGGCGTCTTCGGTGACCTCCTCTTTGGGCACCAGGCCCGAACGCATCAGGCGGCGTAGGCCCCAGGTGATCACCACTACGGCCAGCAGCGGGGTGGCCGCGAGCAGGCTCCACCCGACCACCGGCGAGGAGCCGAATCCGAGCACGATGCCGGTCACCGCGCAGCCGAAGGCGGCGATGGCCAGCAGGCCGAAGCTGACCAGCAAAAATTCCAACAGCAGCAGCACCGCGGCGATGGCCAGCAGGAGCACCGCCCAGAGGGCGTCGTTCATCGCGAAGGCGCCGCTCTCGGTGGTCGCCTGGATCAGGGTGGGCAACAGGCTCATGGGGCCGCCACCGGACGGACGATGGCCTCGCCGAAACGCATGCCGACGATCTCCACCGCGGTCCCGGCCTTGATGAATTCACCGTTCTGGGACTCGCCATTGAGTTCGCGACCATTGCAGACGATGGCCCCGTTGGGGGTCAGGTCGCTGCGCGCGATGGCGCGGCTGCCGACGCCGAGGTTGGTCGCCGAGGTCGGCGAATCGCTGGAACTGGTGGCGGTGATCTCGGCCACCGAGGCCATGCGGCGGGTCACCGCCAGGCGCGGCAGCGCCAGGATCAGCGCGACCAGCCCGCCAGCGGCCACCAGCATGGCGAGCAGGCTGCTGATGAGCGCGTCGAGCAGGTTGCCGCTCCACCGCGGATCCGTGGGCGCGAACTGGTTGGCGTCGGGCATGAAGGCCAGCACCAGGCCCACCATGGCCATGCCGGTCCCCATCAAGGCGAGCAGGCCCCCGGTGGGCAGCAGGAAGATCTCCAGGCCGATCGCCACCACGCCGATCGTCACCAGCAGGACTTCCGGGTAGCTGGCGAGTTCGAGGTAGAACTGGCAGATGAAGAACAACACGCCGCAGACGCCCGCCAGGCTGATCCACAGGCCGACCCCTGGGCTCTTGAGTTCGAGGATGACGAACATCACCGCCAGCGCGGCGAGCAGGGGGGCGAAACCGCCAAGCGTCCAGCTGAACTCCTCGGTGCCGCTGGGGGCGAGGTTGAGCACCGTCGTCGGATCGCCGCCGAGTTCGCGGTACAGCCCAGCGAGGTCGGTGACCTGGCCGGTAGCCATCTTCTCGTCGATGGCTTCCTTGGCGGTGTAGCTGAGCAGGCGGTCCTTGCCCAGCAGGAGGATCTTGTCGCCATTGTTGACCTCGGGATGCGCGGCGAGGAAACGCGGCAGGTCGTCTTCGATCACCCACACCTGGCCGGTCGGCAGATCGAAGCGGTAGAGGTCCTGGTTGCGCGCGGTCATCTTCAGCAGCTTGGCTTCGTTCCAGCCGTTCTTCTGTGCAACCGAACGCAACAGGGCGCGCACCACCGTCTCGCCCTTTTCAGGGGCGTATTCCATCTGGCCGTCGGCGCCGATCAGGATCACCCCGATGTCGCCGATGGTCGCCACCGGGGTCACATAGATGCGGCGGTGGGCGAAGGCGATCAGCGAACCGGCGCTGTAGGAGCGGCGATCGACGAAGGCGACCATCAGCGGTCCGTCGTCAGGGACCGCCAGGGCGGCCTTGGTCATCTCCTCGGCGCTGTCCACCCGGCCGCCGGGGGTGGTGAGGTGCACCACCACGGCGTCGACCTTGGCCGCGATCGCCTGATCGAGCGCGCGGCGGTAGTATTTGGATTTGCCGGGATCGATGACGCCGTCGATCTTGACGTAGGCGATGCGTTTGGCGGAGGAGGGCGTCGCAGCCGCTTCCACTACAGGCGGCGTGGCCTCGACCTGGGCGGCTTGCGGCGCGTCGGCGGCGGGCGCGGTGGCATTGGTGAAGAGGAGCCAGCAGTGGATCACCAGCGTGCGGATCGCGATCATGGGCGGGAGTGTGTGGGCGATGGTGGACGTGGCCAGCGGCAGCCTCGGAGCTGTCCGCGCCCGCGAGCGACCGATCCGCGTCCTCGGCCACGGGTTGAATATGCCGCCCGGCGCCACCGGTCCCCCGCCGCTTGAAGGCGGTTGGTCCCGCACCATAAAGCGCCTCCCCCCAGGAAATCTCCATGCCAGTTCCCGGCCTCACTCCCGGCCTCACTCCCGGAAATGTCGTCATCGGCCAATCCGGCGGTCCCACCGCGGTCATCAACCAGACCCTCATCGGGGTGGTCAAGGAGGCCCTGCGCCATCCGCAGGTGTTCCTCAAGGTCTATGGCGCGATCCATGGCATCCAGGGCATCATCGATGCGAACTTCTGCGATTTTTCGCAAGAAGATCCCGCCAATCTCGAAGTCGTCGCCGGCACGCCCTCGGCCGCGCTCAAGTCGGTGCGCCTGAAACCGACGCCGCAGATCTGCGCGCAGGTGCTGGCGCGATTCAAGGAACACCAGGTCCGCTACTTCTTCTACATCGGCGGCAACGACACCGCCGAGACCGCGCACATCATCAACGAGATGGCGCAGGCCGACGGTTACCAGCTGACCTGCATCCACTGCCCGAAGACCATCGACAACGACCTGCTGGTCACCGACCACTGCCCTGGCTACGGCTCGGCGGCGAAGTTCGTCGCCCAGGCCTTCATGGGCGACAACCTCGACAACCGCTCGCTCGGCGGCATCAAGATCAACGTCGTCATGGGTCGCCATGCCGGCTGGTTGACCGCCGCTGCGGCCTTGGCGCGCCAGTTCCCGGATGACGGCCCGCACCTGGTCTACTGCCCGGAGGCGGATTTCTCGCTCGCGCAGTTCGGCAACGACGTGCTGAAGGTCTATCAGCGCCTGGGCCGCTGCGTCATCGCCGTCAGCGAAGGCATCCATGGCATCGGCGGCGCCGACATCATCGACCTCGGCGAGACCGACAGCCACGGCAACAAACAATTGTCCGGCTCGGGTGCGCTCGGGGACTTCCTCGCCGCGCAGCTCAAGAGCTTCCTCGGCAAGGCCCAGCCCGGCATCAAGCACCGCATCCGTGCCGACACCTTCGGCTATCTCCAACGCTGCTTCCCTGGGGTCGTCAGCGAAGTGGACGCCGCGGAAGCCCGTCGCGCCGGCACCGCCGCGGTCGAGGCGGCGGTGAAGGGCATCGCCAGCGGCTCGGTCGCCTTCAAGCGCCTGGGTGACGGCGCCGCCTACGCGATCGAGACCTTCATCACCCCGCTGCGCACGGTCGCCAAGGAGACCAAATCGATGCCGCGCGAGATGATCAACGCTGCCGGCAACGACGTGGTGATGGAGAAGCTGATGCCCTACCTCAAGCCCCTGGTCGGCACCCTGCCGGCCATCGGCCGCCTGGCGATGGCCGGCGCCAAAAAAGCCTGAACACAGGTCAGACCACTGTCTGACACCAGCTTTTACCCGGTCCTTGGAAGGGCTTTCCTTGGACGGGGGCTTGGCTAAGACCCCGCCTTCTGTCGGCAACGTCGACAATCACTTTAGGTAATCTTGCGAACAAAACCTCTGGAGCATTCCACATGAGTCTCATTCCCAAGTCCGACAAATGGCTGTTCTGGGGATGTTTCATCGCCCTGATCACCACCGCGTTCGGCTTCCTGCTGCGAATCTTCCTGATGGATGGCTGGGCCAAGGAATTTAACTTCTCGGCGACGCAGCAGGGTGAATTGTTCGGCGTTGGTCTATGGCCGTTCGCCATCAGCATCATCATCTTCAGCCTGATCATCGACAAGATCGGTTATAAGAGCGCGATGATCTTCGGCTTCGTCTGCCACGCGTTATCGCTGGTCATGACCGTTACCGCCACCAGCTACGATGGTCTCTATTGGGCCATGTTCGTCGTCGCGTTGGGTAACGGAACGGTGGAGGCATACATAAACCCCGTCGTCGCCACCCAGTTCAAACACGACAAATCCCGCTGGCTGAACATCCTGCATGCGGGTTGGCCGGGCGGCATGGTCGTCGCGGGCATCCTCGCATTGATCTTGCCGGCTGAAATGGCCTGGCAGACCAAGATGTGGCTTCTGGCCATCCCTGCGATCGCCTACCTGGTGATCCTTTCGGTCCAGGATTTCCCCATCAATGAACGTGTGGCTGCTGGTGTCTCCTACCGCGACATGCTCAAGGAGGTCGGCGCCGCCGGCGCCTTCATCATCATCTTCCTGATCTTCTCCGAGTTGGCTCGCGTCGTGCTCAATCAAAAGATCTTCTCGGCGGAAACCATCGCCGCTGATGAATTCCTGAGCCTCAAGGTCGGTGCCGTGGTGGGATTGGTGGTCGCGGTCGCATTCTTCGCCTACGTCCGCTCCATCGGTCGCCCGTTGTTCATCTTCCTGCTGCTGATCATGATCCCGTTGGCGACGACCGAACTGGGTGTCGATAGCTGGGTCAGCGCGCTGGTCACTCCGATCCTGGGTGCCAACGGCCTGTATGTGCTCCTCTATACCTCCCTGCTGATGATGATCCTGCGTTTCTGCTCAGGCCCGATCATCCACAAGCTGTCGCCGATCGGTCTGTTGGCGGCGTGCTCGGTCATCGCCGCGCTCGGCTTGGTGGCTCTCTCGAGCGCGACCAGCGGTGCGATGATCTTCGTCGCGGCAACCCTCTATGCGGTCGGCAAGACCTTCTTCTGGCCCACCATGCTGGGTGTGGTGTCTGAGCAGTGCCCCAAGGGTGGTGCCCTGACCCTCAACGCCACCGGTGGCGTGGGCATGCTCGGGGTGGGTGTGCTCGGAGCGGTTCTGCTCGGCTATCTGCAGGACACGACGCTCGACAGCGCCATCAAGACCAAGGCCCCCCAGGTGCATGAGAAGGTCATGGTGCACAAGGCCGGTCTCCTTGGTTCCTACAAGGCGGTCGATGAGACCAAGCTCGCCACCGTGACGGAGGACGAGAAGAAGGTGGTGGCGGAGGCCAAGGCCGGCGTGCAGCAAGCGACGTTGGCGAAGGTGGCGATTTTCCCCGTGCTCATGTTCCTCTGCTATCTCGGCCTCCTGCTGTGGTTCCGCAGCAAGGGCGGTTACAAGCCAGTGAGTGCCGCCGCGGCGCACTGAACCAGGAAGCTTAGCCTCAACGAAAAAACCCCCGGCGATCGCCGGGGGTTTTTTCGTGGATCTGGAACATGTGCGCCGGGCATCCCCGGCGCACGTCGCCATCTACTTCTTCCTGGCGGGCTTGCCCTTTGAAATTGGCTTTGCCGCCGGCTTCCTGGTCTTGGCGGCTTTCGCCGTGGCCTTCGGTGCAGTCTTCCTCTTCGCCGCGCCCCAGCGCTTGGCCACTTCGCGCTTCATGAACTTGAGGCCGTCGGTGGCGAGCTGTTCCTCGCTGACGAACATCTTGCGCCAGATCTTGGTCGCGGCGGCGAGGGCGGGCAGCGCCAGGCCGAAGGCTTCGATGGTCAGCCAGCCGTCGTACTTGATCCGCTTCAGCGCATCGAAGGTCTCCTGCCACTTCACCTGGCCCTGGCCGGGGGTGCTGCGGTCGTTCTCGCTGATGTGCACGTGCGCCATGACGTCGGCGCAGCTCTTCAGTGCTTCGCTGATGCTCTTCTCTTCGATGTTGGCATGGAAGGTGTCGTACATCATCTTGCAGGCGGGATGGTTTACCTCGCGCACGAAACGCGCAGCATCGGCCGAGCAGTTGAGCAGGTAGATCTCGAAACGGTTGAGGAACTCCGGCACCAGGGTGATGCCCAGGTCGCCGGCATAGGCGGCGACCGGCTTCATGCTCTCGACGCCCCACTTCCATTCCTGCGGCGTGGGTCCCTTGCCGGAGAAATGGCCGAGTGCGGCGTAATACGGGCCCGCGAGATGGGTCGCACCGGCAGCGGCACAGCAGTCGAGGACCTTCTTGGTCATCGCGATGCCCTTGGCGCGCACGGCCGGATCCGGGCTGATGGGATTGTCGTCGACGCCGCGCACGGTCACCGCGGTGCGCGCCAGGCCGAGGGCATCGAGCTTCCTGCCGAGCGCCTCCCAGCGCGTCACGTCGAGATTGAAGACCGGCAGCTCGACGCCGTCGAAGCCGATCTTCTTCATCTTTTCGAGCACCGGAAAAAACGACTCCTGGGTGGGATCGTCGGTCCAGAGCAGCAGATTGATGCCGAATTTCATAGGAGTCCTCGGGGGAAGGGGGGCGCGTGAAAGCGCAGTGGCAGGAGTGACAGGTGCGGCGCGCGAGGCTGTGGGCTTCGCTGGCGCGCGCAAGAAGCCTGCAGCGAGACGGCAGCCCCCCCTGGGACCGCCGGCTGCCAGCCGGCCAGGGGCAATCTTCTCGCACCACCCATCATCGCCGCAGCACCAAGGCTGAAACACCGATGGTCGAGACCACATCCCGCAGCGACGTGCCGGCCTTGTTTTCCAAGGACCGGGAGCGATGTATCCGCATCTGTAGCGACGACCCGTGGTGCAGACATCGCTCTCCGCGCTCACCGCCCGGGGACGAGCAAACGACCATCAACGGCGCCGGTACCGCCCCGGTAAGCGTTCATCCGAATCGCAGGAGCATCACCACCATGTCCATCCGCCGCTTCATCGCTGCCGCCCTGCTCCTCGTCACCCTGCCGCTGGTGGCAGAGGACGACGGCTTCAAGCCCCTATTCAATGGCAAGGACCTGACCGGCTGGGACGGCGATCCGCAGTTCTGGCGCGTCGAGGACGGCGCCATCGTCGGTCAGACCACGGCGGCGAAGCCGACCGGTGGCAACACCTTCTGCATCTGGCGCGGCGGCGAACTCGACGACTTCGAACTGCGGGTCAGCTTCAAGATCGTCGGCGGCAACTCGGGCATCCAGTACCGTGCACAGGACCTCGGCAAATGGGTGGTGTCCGGTTACCAGGCCGACTTCGAAGCCGGCGATGGCTGGGGTGGTACCAACTACGAAGAGCGCGGCCGTGGCGTGCTGGCCAAACGCGGCCAGCAGACCGAGATCGCTGCCGACGGGAAGGTGAACGAGGTCGGCAGCGTCGGTGATCCAGCGCAGATCCAGGCCGCGATCAAAAAGGAGGACTGGAACGAGTACCGCGTGGTCGCGCAGGGCAACCGCCTCCAGCAATACATCAACGGCATGCTCACCGCCGACGTCATCGATCACCAGGTCGAGAAACGGGCGATGTCCGGCATCCTGGCACTGCAGCTGCACGCTGGCCCACCGATGCAGGTGTTCTTCAAGGAGCTCAAGCTCAAGCGCCTGAAGCTTTCGGACAACCGTCGCAAGATCGTTCTCATCGCCGGACCCAACAGCCACGGGAACGGCGAGCATGAATTCGAAGCCGGCACCTATGCCCTGCGGCGTTGCCTCGACCGCGTCCCCACCGTCATCGCTACCCACCACTTCAAGGGTTGGCCGCAGAACGATCCCACCGCCTTCGACAATGCCGACGCGGTGGTGATGTATTGCGACGGCGGCGGGGGGCACCAGGTGCTGAAGGACAACCGCCTGGAGACCATCCGCGCCCTGGCCAAGAAAGGCGTGGGCGTCGGTTTCATGCACTACGGCGTCGAGGTGCTCAAGGATAAGGGCGGCGACGCCTTCCTCGAACTCATCGGCGGCCACTACCTGCACGAGTTCTCCTGCAACCCGATGTGGGAGCCGGATTTTCAGCAGTTCCCGGATCACCCCATCGCGCGCGGGGTCAAACCCTTCAGCACACGCGATGAATGGTATTTCAACATGCGCTTCCGCGAGGACCAGTCGGGCATCGTGCCCATCCTCAAAGCCGTGCCCTCCGACGACGTACGCGACGGTCCCTATGTGTATCCCGCTGGCCCGTTCCCACACATCATCGCCAACAAGGGCCGTGCCGAGTCCATGATGTGGGTGGTCGATAATGCCGGCGCCAATCGCGGCTACGGCTACACCGGCGGCCACTACCACAAGACCTGGGCCGACCCCAACGTGCGCAAGGTGGTGCTCAATGCGATGCTGTGGATCGCGCGCGCCGAAGTTCCACCGGCTGGTGTCGAGAGCGCCCCCAGCGATCTCGAACTCAACGGCATGCTGCGCAACCGGGTGAAGCCCGACGGCACGCCTGGGGATGGCGGGCCCACCAGCATGGACCCCAAGAAAGCCAAGTTCGCGAGTCCGCTGGTCACTGCCGGCACCACCGACATCGACGTCGACATCAGCGGCGCCAAGCAATTGCAGTTGGTGGTCACCGATGGAGGCAACGGCTTCGGCTGCGACTGGGCCGACTGGGTCGACCCCGTGCTGGTCGGTCCACAGGGCGAGGTCAAACTCACTGATCTGAAGTGGACCAGCGCCACCAGCGGTTGGGGCGAGGTGCGCATCGGCAAGAACGTCGGTGGCGGCGAACTCAAGGTCGACGGCAAGGCGGTCAGCGGCATCGGCGTGCATGCCAACTCGGTGATCGTCTATGACATCGCGGGCAAGGGCTTCCCGTTTCAAGGCCAAGGGTGGCATCGACAACGGCGGCTCCGACCAGAATGGCGGCAGCTCGGTGCAGTTCCTGGTCGTCACGCCCTGACCGACGCACCGGCATTCCGCAATGAGGTCAAGCCAACGCAGAAGAATCGACCGCAGAGACGCGGAGACGCAGAGGAAAGGCAAAGTACGGACTTTTTCGTCTCTGCGCCTCTGCGGCCAGGTATCTTAGCGTCACAGCATGGGGTCGTACCGCCGGCATCACCTGTCCGGCAGCGATCTCAGGTCTTCGCGGTCTCGCCATGCGCGGTCTCACGCCGCTATGAGGATTTGCCGGGCCGTCGCGAGGTAAGTGCACAAGTTTGCCGGAACCGGAAACCTAGGGTATGGATCGAAGCGATCCCATACCCGGCGGAATCCCATGCATTGCGTCACCGTGCTCCTGGCCTGCGTCCCTGCGATGTCTTCATCAGCGATCGGAGCGGTGGTTGAAACCCCGCTGCCGCCAGCGCCGGCGGTCTACGAGGAATGGGAACCGCCGGCCGTTGAGGCTCCCGCCGCGGGCGCCGCCTACCACAGCGATCCCAGCAACAACAGTCGGCGCACGGACCACTTCATCTTCCGTTGGGGTTCGGAGTCGCGGGACGGCACGATCTGTGAACCCGTGGCGCAGGGCCATCTTCAGATGCTCGAACACGCCTATGACCACTGGCGCGCGCTCGGCCTGCGTGGGCTGGGTGGGAAGGCGCCCGCGAAACACTACAAGGCGGTGGTGATGCCATGGGGATCCTTCCCCTGGCACGGCTCCTATGGCGCGGTCGGATTCATGGAGGGGCCGGGCGTGGCCGGACTGAATGCGCCGACCAATGCCCTGGCCTACCTGGGCGGCGGCAATGGCTGTACTCCGCATGAACTCGGCCATGGCTGGCAGAATCAGGGAGGCTTGCCCGCCAGCCAACCGCAGGGCTGGACCGAATCGCTGGCCAACTGGTACATGCACCTCTTCCTGGTCGATTACCCGGCCTTGATGCCCGCCATCGGAGTGACGCCCAATCACGCCAGCCAGTGCTACAATCAGTACGCCATCTTCGACCACTTCTTCGACCGCCCTGGGTATGGGCCCGCTTTCATCAACCGCCTGATCTTCGCCCCCAATCTCAATGCCTGGGACAAGGACCGGCGCGCGGACGACATCTATCGGAAGGCCATCCGCGTCGACACCTCCGGGAATGCGGATCCGGTCGGGAACTTCATCGATGAACTCGGATTGATGAACGCGCGCATGCTCGACGTCGATTTCTGGAACCGCGATTACGATCGTCAATACGCCCGCAACAAGGACGCCCAGCGCGAGTTCTTCTTCTTCAATCGCACCAAACTGGTGCGTCAGCCCGGCGTCGCGGGCGAATGGTACCGGCCCGAGTGGGTCTGCGTGCCGCAGGCGGGCGCCAACAGCTTCGTCCCTTTGAATATCACGGCCACCGGGCGACGGCGCACGGTCACCTGCGAGTTCCGTCCGGTCTCCGACGCTCTCAACGCGAGCGCCTATCGCGCCGCCTTCGTCGCCTTCAATCGTAACGGCGAGCCGCGTTACAGCCGGGTGTGGAACGCCGGCGAGAACACCATCGTCCTCGCCGACGATGAGGAGGCGGTCTACCTGACCGTCTATGGCCTGCCGAAGATCGGCGCGTGGTCCATCCGCAACAACGACTACACCAGCGACGCGGTCCACCTCTTCCCCTTCCGCGTGCGCTTCACCGGCGCCGTTCCGAAGGAGTTCCGCACGGCAGCGCCCGCCACGGGCATCCATCGCCATGCGAATGGCGGGGGCGTGGTGGCGGATACGGCCGAGGTCGATGCGAGCGCCTATGTCGGACCCGAGGCCATGGTGCTGGGCTCGGCCAAGGTCCATGGCAAGGCGCGTATCGAGGACTTCGCGCTGGTCGACGGCAAAGCGCAGGTCGGACGCAAGGGCCAGAGCGATGATCCGGTGGTGTCCGGGTACGCCCATGTCACCGACGAAGCGCAGGTTTACGGTCATGGCAAGGTGCGCGAGCACGCCTGGATCTCGGGCAAGGCCCAGATCTCCGATCAGGGCGTCGCCACGGGCCATACCATGCTGAAGGACGGCAAGCTGCGCGACCGTGCCGTGCTCGTGCAATGCCAGTTGCGGGACCGCGGACTGGCGCTCACCGGTGATTACCACGGCTATGCAATCCGCGGCGGTGACCAGTCCGGTGGCGGCAGCTACGACAAGAAGGTGTGGCTGGAATTCACCGATGAAGAGGACCACGGCCGACGTGACAAGAAGCCTGATAACGCCGAGCAATACCTCGGCTACACCTTCGAGAAACGCAACGCGATCTTCGCCATGGATCAGCATGGCATGTTCCACAGCTATCTGATGAACCGCCCGCTGGTGGTGCCGGATGAGGTCAATGGCACTCGCACGAACGTGCTCACCTTCGATGGCAAGAGCCAGTACGTCGAGGTGCGTCCCGATGCGCTCGATCGCCGCGACACCACCATCACCATGTGGGTGAAGTGGACCGGCGCCGGCGCCGACCAGCGGATCTTCAGCTTCGGCGATGGCGCCAAGAAGGTCATGTGGCTGACTCCCAAGAGCGCCGGCACCGGTAAGCTGCGTTTCACCATCAGCGATGGAGTCCGCACCAAGCACCTGGATGGCCAGGCACCGCTGGCGGCAAACACCTGGGCCCATGTGGCCGTGACCTTCTCCGAGGGCAGCGGCTCCTTGTGGTTGAATGGGAAGGCGGTGGCGCGGGATCCAGCCTTGGGTCTGACTCCCGACCAGCTGCACGCGCCGCTGATGGTGGACGCCAACTACCTCGGTCGCGGCAATGCCGGCGAGTGGTTCGCCGGTCGTTTGGACGAGTTCCGCGTCTTCATGAAACCACTGAACGAGGCCGAGATCGGCGCGGCCATGAGTCGCGTGGTGGCGGGTGAACCGGCCGCGGCCGATACCGCCGCCCCGACGCCCGCCCCCGCCTGGCTGGTTCCGCCCGCCATCACTCCGGGAGCTTTGACCGGCTCCGCCATCGCGATGTCGGCGGTCGCTGGCAACGATCCCAACGGGGTGCTCTACCACTTCCGCTGCCAGGAGGATCCCACGCATGACAGCGGCTGGTTATCAGAACCCAGGTACATCGATGGTCGCGGCGAAGCGGGCAAGACCTACACCTTCACCGTGACGCTGTGCGATGCGCTCGGCAATCAGACCACCGCGTCCGCGCCGGCAAAAATCACTGTGCCGGCGGCGGATGCCCAGCCACCGCAGCTGGGAGGTCAGGCCTTCGCCGCCGCACCCCGCGGCATCGGCACGGACACCATCGCCATGACTGCCAGCCGCGCGAGCGATGGCGACGAACTGGTGATGTACCGGTTCGCCCGCGTGGGTTCCGCAGTCGACAGTGGTTGGACCAGCAGCCGCACCTGGACCGACACCGGTCTGCCGGCGGGTGGCAGCTTCGCCTATACCGTCGAAGCGCAGGATGGCCGCGGCAACGCGGGAAAGGTCTCAGCACCTTCGCCAGCGGCGATCGCGCGTGACGATACCCCACCGCCGTTGGAGCCCCTGCACCGCATGCAGTGGGCGGCCGAACCGTTCGTCCAATTGGACGGGACCGTACGCATGAGCGCCCGCAGCACGCGCATCGAAGCGGATGCCGAGTTCCGCTTCGCCTGCGTGGAGAAACCGGAGATCACCAGCGGCTGGACCAGGAAACCGGTATGGATCTCGCCCGCGCTGCCGGATGGGACCTGGACCTTCCGCTACCAGCTGCGCGATGCGTCACCGCAGCGCAATGAGAGCGGCTGGTCGACCACCTCGCAGGTCAGGATCATGCCGACCAATCGCTGGCATGATCAGCCGCTGGGGCGTCTGGGATCCCTGCCCGACAGCACGCTGGTGCGCTTCACCGGCACGGTCAGCGTGGTCAAGCCCGACCGCTACGTGATCAGCGACGGCAGCGCCACCATCGAGGTGCTGCCCCGCAGCTTCGCCCGTCGTACCGAACCGTCCTACCTCAAGCGTGAGGTCACGGTGGAAGGCCATCTGTGGACCTACCTCGGGCAGCCGCGACAGGTGACCTATGCCCGGGTGGTCCCACGCCGGGTGGGCGGCCGCATCGAGTGCGAACACGGTCGGCTGCTCAATGGCGCCGTGCCGCAGACCATGCCAGCGGCTTCCTACCACGAGGTGGTCTCCCTGGATGGCGAGGACGAAAGCTTCCTGCCTGCGGTCGAGCTCGATGGCATGCCGGCGGCCAAGGAGTTGACCCTGGTGTACGCCGGCGGCGAGGGCGTGGTGTTGTACGTCAACGGTAAGAAGCAGCGCGAGGTGCTGCTGAACGAGGTCGACCCGAAGCGCACCGGCACTGCGGTCATTCCCATCGAGATCCCCGAGGGGGCCACCATCCGCATCGAACGCTTGTCGCGGCGCTGGCCGCCACGCCTCGACTGCGTGCTCCTCGGGCGTACCCACGTGGTGGGCGGGACCGTGAGCGGCATCGCCCAGAACATGAAAAAAGGCGCGGTCAGCGTACACTTCTCCTCCTCGCCCGATCCCCTGGCCCAGCCCGAATACGTGGCGGTGGTGAACGATCAGGGCATTTTCAGCGTGCGTCTGCTGGCGGGAACCTGGCAGGTGGCGGCGCTGGCCCAGGACGGCGCACGGCTGCAGGCTTCGAAGGTCCAGACCCTCACCATCGCCGGCGATCGTGAGGGCGTGGAGCTCAAACTCGATTGGCTGCCCGGCCGGGTCGGCAAGATCGAGGCCGAGAGCGGGCTCCGGGTCCAACCGGCCTCGATCGATCCCGATAAATCGGCATCGGGCGGGATGTGCGTCGGGAACTTGTGGGCGGGCTCGGTGGCGTTCATGAACGTCGGCCCTGGCAAGCGTCTGCGCATCGGCCACGGCTCCCCAGGCGCAGGCACCTTCGGCCTCTTCATCAATGGCAAACGCCAAACGATCACATTCGTCCCGACCGGCGGCTATTTCACCTTCAAGGAGATGACGGTCGCGGTCGACATCCCCGAGCATGCCATCGTGACGCTCCAGCACGATGACGGCGATGGCGCCTGGAACATCGACTACGTCGTGATCGAGTGACACGTAGCGGATGCCGCCTGATGATCGGAGGTTTCGCTGGCGGTGATGTCCGGTGATGTCCCGCTCGTCCACCACGCTCAAGGAGACCTCCATGGTACCGTCCTTCCCTCTGCTCGCCGCCTGCGCGTTGATCTGCGGCGTGCTGAGCGCCAGCCCAGGAGCCGACAAGGATGTCTTCGACTACAGCGGGCAGCGCACCGCACCGCCTGGGTGCAAACGCATCGTCTTCATCGCCTCGCGCCAACCGCATGGTGGCCCTGGGAACCACGAATTCATGGCCGGTAGCATCTATCTGGCACGTCACCTCAACGCTCATTTCGGCGAGGTGCACGCGGTGGTCTATCCGGAAGAGCGCTGGCCGGGCGATCTCCTGAATGCCGATGCCATCATCGTCGCGCTCAACCATGGCGGACGTGCCGCCGACGACGCCAACATCGCCTCCGCGATGGCGCGTGGCGCCGGTTTCATGGCGATCCATTTCGGCGTCGAGGTCGGCAAGGGGGCTCAGGGAGACCGCTACCTCGACTGGATGGGGGGCTACTTCGAGACCTATTGGTCGGTGAATCCCTGGTGGACCGCCGACATCACCCACCTTGGCGATCATCCCACCGCGCGTGGCGTCAAGCCGTTCCGCATCCGCGACGAGTGGTACTACCACATGCGCTTCCGCGACGGCATGAAAGGGGTGACGCCCGTCCTTTCGGCCATCGCTCCCCGCGACACCGTGAACTTCGATGGTCGGCAGCCGAGCGATCGCGGCGGCAACGCCGACGTCCTGCGCGCGGTCGAAGCGGGCCAACCGCAACACCTGGCCTGGGCCTATCAGCGTCCTGGGGGAGGCCGCGGCTTCGGGTTCACCGGCTTCCATGTCTTTGCCAATCTCGGTGACGACGGTTTCCGCACCACGCTGCTGAATGGCGCCGCCTGGATCGCAGGCCTCGAGGTTCCGCGCGATGGCGTGCCGTCCACCAGGCCAGGTAAGGCGGAACTGGATGCGTTGGTGGATGAAGCGCACCGGGACCAGCAGAAGTGATGGTGCTTGAGTGATGGTGCTTGCCAGCCGACCCGCTTCACATCCCGGTCCGTTCACCCACCCGGTGACCTGTGGGCTGGCGTGGGCGACGGAAGAATCGATGTCTACGAGCGCGTCGGCGGTGGTCGGACAACGATAACGATGACCGCTCAACCTTCCCACCCTGCGCGCGTACTCTTAGCGCCCCCCGTCACTGGCCGGAGCGTTCCCCGTTTCCTTCACATCCCTAGGAGCTCTCGATGCGCGCCATGACCACCATTTCCGCCTGTCTCATCGGCCTGGCGTTGAGCACGACCCACGTGCTGACGGCTGCCGATGACGGCAAGCCGCTGTTCGCCAGCAAGGTGGTGACCGAGGGCATGGTCGACATCGACATCGACATCACCGGTGCGAAAGAGCTCTGGCTGGTGGTCACCGATGGCGGCAACGGCTTCGGCGCCGACTGGGCCGACTGGGTCGATCCGGTGGTGGTCGGTCCCACGGGCGAGGTCAAACTCAGCGGCCTCAAACCCAAGGTCGCAAATACCGGCTGGGGTGCGGTCGGCATCGATAAGAACGCCAACAACGGCGACATGAAGATCGGCGGCAAGGCCGTCACCGGCATCGGCGTGCATGCGCCGTCCTCCATCGTTTACGACATCAGCGGCAAGGGCTTCACCCGTTTCAAGGCCAAGGGCGGCGTCGACAACGGCGGCACCGACCAGAACAATGGCACCTCGGTGTCGTTCATGGTCTTCACCGCCAAGCCGGCAGCGAAATACCTCAGCACCTCCGCGGCGGGCAGCCGTGATCCCGCGGACGCGCTCGCCGCGCTGGAAGTCGCGCCCGGACTGGCGGCCACCACGTGGGCCGCGGAGCCGTTGTTTTCCAATCCCTGCGACATCGACGTCGACGCCTACGGCCGGGTGTGGGTCGCTGAAGGAGTGAACTACCGCCGTTGGAACGCCAACAAGAGCGAGGGCGACCGTATCGTCGTGCTCGAGGACAAGGATCTCGATGGCGTCGCCGAGACCTCGACGGTGTTCTATCAGGGCACCGACGTGAACGCCGCGCTCGGCATCTGCGTGCTGGGCAATCGCGTCATCGTCTCCTGCTCGCCCAACGTCTTCGTCCTGACCGACACCGACGGCGATCTTAAGTCGGACAAGAAGGAGGTGCTCTTCAGCGGCATCTCCGGCCATCAGCACGACCACGCCATGCACGCCTTCCAGGCCGGGCCGGACGGCAAGCTGTACTTCAATTTCGGCAATGAAGGCAAACAACTGAAGGACAAGGATGGCAAGCAACTGGTCGATCTCGCCGGCAACGAGATCACCGATCGGGGCAAACCCTACCGCCAGGGCATGGTCTTCCGCTGCGCCCCTGACGGCACGAACATCGAGACCCTCGGCCACAACTTCCGCAACAACTACGAGGTCACGGTCGACTCCTTCGGCGCCCTGTGGCAGTCCGACAACGACGATGACGGCAACAAGGGCGTGCGCATCAATTACGTGATGGATTACGGCAATTTCGGTTACCAGGACGAATTCACCGGCGCCGGCTGGAACCACAAGCGCACCAACCTCGAGGCTGAGATCCCGCATCGCCACTGGCATCAGAACGACCCCGGCGTGGTCCCGAACATGCTCATCACCGGCAGTGGCTCGCCCACCGGCATCACGGTCTATGAGGGCGACCTGCTGCCCGAGCCCTTCCGCAACCAGGTCATCCACACCGATGCCGGCCCCAACGTCTGCCGCGCCTACCCGACCGCACCGCAGGGGGCCGGCTACAGCGCGACCATGGTGAATGTCATCAAGGCCAACGACTCGTGGTTCCGCCCCTCTGACGTGGCGGTGATGCCGGATGGCGCGCTGATGGTCGCCGACTGGTACGATCCCGGCGTCGGCGGCCACAACATGGGTGACAACACCCCGGGCGAGACCAAGGGTCGGCTCTACCGCGTCGCGCCTCCCGGCCATAAGCCGGTGGTCGCCAAGCTCGACCTCACCAGCGCCGCCGGCGCGGTCGAGGCCCTGAAGTCGCCGAACTACGCCCGCCGCCACCTCGCCGTGACCAAACTCAAGGAGCTCGGCGCCACAGCCGTGCCCGAGCTGACGAAGCTGTGGGGCGACGCCAATCCCCGCCTGCGCGCGCGTGCGCTGTGGGTGCTCGGCCAGATCAAAGGCCAGGAAGCGAAGTGGATCGATGCCGCGATCAAGGACGCCAACGCCGATATCAAGAGCGTCGGTCTGCGCCTGGCGCGCGAACTGAAGGTCGACCTGCTGCCGCTGGTGCAGTCGCTGGTGAAGGACCCCTCGCCGCAGGTGCGGCGCGAATGCGCCATCGCCCTGCGCTTCCAGAAGACGCCTGCGGCCGCCGCGTTGTGGGCGCAGCTCGCGGCGAGCCACGATGGCAAGGACCGCTGGTACCTCGAGGCGCTCGGCATCGGTGCCGCGCTCAATGAGGACGCCTGCTTCGAGGCGTGGGCGGCGAAGGCCGGCGACGGCTGGAACACCCCCGCCGGGCGCGACATCGTCTGGCGTTCGCGCTCGGCCAAGGCCCTCCCCTTCCTGGTCAAGATCATCAAGGATGCCAAGACGCCCGAAGCCGAACAGCCGCGCTACATGCGCGCCTTCGACTTCCACAGCGGCGCGGCCAAGGACGAGGCGCTCAAGAGCCTGCTCGAATAATCGTCGACGAGACGGGGAAAACCGCAGAGACGCAGTGGTGGGTGGCGGGCCGCAGAGGAAGACCAGCGTGTGGCTTCCACGAGGATGCGCTCTGCTGTCCTCTGCGGCCCTCTTCTGACCTCGGCGTCTCTGCGGTTTTCCCACTGTTTGGTATCACTCCAGGATCCGCCCCCATGTCCGTGTTCCCGACTGTTTCCCAGTTGTGCGTCCTGCTCCTGGTGGTCGCGAGCGTCGGCGCCGAGGACGCGCCCAGCGAGGAGCAGCTGCGCAAGGCCAAGCTCTACGCCGATGTCGTCCTGCGTCTGCAGGGCGCCGACCTCAGCACCGACGCCAAGACCAAGGGGCTGGTCGAGAAGGCGCTGAAAGCCAATGCTGGTCTGCCGGCCTTCGTCGAGATCGTCACCGCCTTCGACCTGCGTGAGCACGACGCCGAACTGCTGGCCATGGCGCTGGCGCATCCCGACGACGCCACCGGTACGGCGGCGCTGCGCGCGGTCCTGGGCAAAAGCGATCTCGCAGCGGTGGCCAAGGTGCTGGAGACCTCTGACGGCCCGGCGTTGGCGCGCGCCCTCGGCAACGCTGGCGATCAGAAGGCGGTGGCGCTGCTGACCCCGATCATCACCGACAAGAGCCGCGACCTCCAGCTGCGCCAGGACAGCGTGCGCGCGCTCGGCAAGTTCGAGGCCGGGGCGCAGGCCCTGCTCGCGCTGGTCGCCAGCGGCCAGCTCAAGGACCTTAAGGTCCTGGCCGGCGGCGTGCTGGCCAACGCGCCGTGGGATGCCCTGCACGCCGAGGTCGCCAAGGTCTTCCCGCCACCCCTGAGCAAGGATAACCAGACCTTGCCGAGCAACGCCGAGCTGGCCAAGCGCAGCGGCGACGCCGCCAACGGTGAGCTGGTCGTCGGCACCGTCTGCGCCACCTGCCATAGCATCAATGGCAAGGGCATCGATTACGGCCCGGCGCTCAGCGAGATCGGCAGCAAGCTGGGCAAGGACGCCCTGTACGAGGCCATCCTCTACCCCAGCAATGGCATCGAGCACAACTACGCTACCACGCTGCTGACCCTCAAGGACGGCAACTCCGCCATCGGCATCGTCGTCAGCGACACCGGGCAGGAGGTCGCCCTGAAGGCCATCGGCGGCATCGTGAGCAAGTACAAGGCCGACCTGATCGCCAGCCGCTCGGTGCAGAAGACCTCGTCGATGCCCAGCGGCCTGCAGGCGCAGATGACGCAGCAGGAACTGGTCGATGTGGTGGAGTATCTGTCGACCCTGAAGAAGAAGTGAGGGGGCCGGTGGCCACCGGGCGAGCGGACGGGGGCCAACGGTCATCCGCCGTCGGGGGCAGCTCCTATGCGCGCCCCCGTTCGGGGTTTGACCGTTCGCCGACTGCCGTTGCCCGGCGCTCTTGCCCGCGCATCTCCGGTTGCGCCCCGGCATTAACTCGCAACAACCCCTCCCCGGTCGGCATGGCGTGCGGACGGTGGCGGAATGTCCCGCTGAGCCCACACGCCAGACTTGACACCCAGGGTCACTCCTCTAGCCTCCCCGTCCCTTTCAGGGAGGCGCGAGGAACTCGCCGGCTTCGCGTCGTTATCGGCTTCGGTTTCGCCACCTTAGCTCAGCTGGTAGAGCAACGGTTTTGTAAACCGTAGGTCGCCGGTTCGAGTCCGGCCGGTGGCTCAGCTCTTTGTCATTCATGTTGATGTGGACTTCATCTGATCACCGGGCGCCCGGGTAGATACCGAAGTGGCCAAACGGGGCAGACTGTAAATCTGCTGGCTCACGCCTTCGAAGGTTCGAATCCTTCTCTGCCCACCATTCGTGCGCTTCTGCGAGGCCTCCTCAACCCAGGCCTCCTCAAACAGAGCACGCGGGTGTAGCTCAATGGTAGAGCGACAGCCTTCCAAGCTGACGACGAGGGTTCGATTCCCTTCACCCGCTCCATTTCAGATGAGTTCCATGTTGTCTTCCCGCCTTCGTGTCTTGGTTCATGTTCCGTCCCGCCTTCCGCTTCCGTCCCGCTTCCAGTTTCATGACCAGTTTCAAAAACAAGGTGCTGCCTTAGCTCAGCTGGTCGAGCGCGTCCTTGGTAAGGACGAGGTCTTGGGTTCAAATCCCAAAGGTAGCTCCACTCTCACGCAATGGCCCTAAGCCGTTGTCCACTATCAAATCGGTCGCCACCGCGGCCGTCAGTCCCAGGAGCCCGTCATGGCCAAGGAAAAGTTCGTCCGCAACAAGCCACACGTGAACGTGGGCACCATCGGTCACATCGACCACGGCAAGTCCACCCTCACTGCGGCGCTGGTGCACGTGTGCTCGCTGATCGATCCCAAGGCCACCCCGCCTCGGACCTACGCCGAGATCACCAAGGGCGGCACCGTCCGTGACTCGAACAAGACCGTGACCATCGCGGCCTCGCACGTGGAATACAGCAGCACGAACCGCCACTACGCGCACGTCGACTGCCCTGGCCACGCCGACTTCGTCAAGAACATGATCACCGGTGCCGCGCAGATGGACGGCGCCATCCTGGTGGTGTCCGCCGGCGACGGCCCCATGCCCCAGACCAAGGAGCACGTGCTGCTCGCCCGTCAGGTCGGCGTGAACCACATGGTGGTGTTCCTCAACAAGATCGATCTCGTCGATGACCCGGATCTGCTCGAACTGGTCGAGGAGGAGATCCGCGACCTGCTGAACAAGTACGGCTTCCCGGGCAAGACCACCCCGATCATCCGCGGCCGTTCCAACGCCGCCTTGGCCACCATGGACGCCAAGAGCGATGATGCCAAGCCGATCATCGAACTGCTGAAGGCTCTCGACGAGTTCATCCCCGAACCGGCCCGTGAAGGCGACAAGCCCTTCCTCATGCCGGTCGAGGACGTGTTCTCGATCGAAGGTCGCGGCACCGTCGCCACCGGTCGCGTTGAACGCGGCAGCCTGAAGCTCGGCGAGCCCTTGGAGATCGTCGGCCTGCGCGACGAGCCCCTGGCCACCGTCGCCACCGGCATCGAGATGTTCCGCAAGGAGATGGATCAGACCCTGGCGGGCGACAACGCGGGCATCCTGCTGCGTGGTATCGCCAAGGAGCAGGTCGAGCGCGGTATGGTGCTGTGCAAGCCCAAGACCGTGCACGTCCACACCAAGTTCGAGGCCGAGGTGTACATCCTCAAGGCCGAGGAAGGTGGTCGTAAGACCCCGTTCCAGAACGGCTATCGCCCTCAGTTCTACTTCCGCACGACCGACGTCACGGGCACCATCGAAATGCCCAAGGACAAGGAAATCGTCATGCCGGGCGACAACCTGCGCCTGACGGTGACCCTGATCAACAAGATCGCCATGGAAGAGAAGCTCCGCTTCGCCATCCGCGAAGGTGGTCACACCGTCGGTTCGGGCGTCGTCTCCAAGATTCTCGAGTGATTCATCGACCGGTGCCCATGGGGGCACCGGTCTCAATTCTGTGACGCTGCCGAGCTTCGGGCTGCGGTCCGGCCGATAAGGCCGCCCGGGGTCCGAAGCTCTCAGCTTCCCTGTCGTAGCCGCTGGATTTATCCACGGCCTCAAGTGAAGGATAGCAAATGGCCAAGGAAAAACGCGAACACGTCGTGATGGTCTGCCAGGAGACCGGCGACCTGAACTACTACACCAGCCGGGCCAAGACCGGTCAGAAGCTGGAGCTGAAGAAGTACAGCCCCAAGCTGCGTAAGCACACGCTGCACAAAGAGAAGAAGCGCAAGTAATCGAGCCTGGGGGACGGCACGGTTTTCCGGGGTTTCGACCTCGGGACTTCGGACTCCGTACTCCGGTCTCTTCCATACGGGGGTAGCTCAGCTGGTAGAGCAGCGGATTCCAAATCCGCCGGTCGGGGGTTCAAATCCCTCCTCCCGTGCCATTTCCAACGCTCGGAACATCCATGTATAAATGGCCTCAAGGTCGGATCGTGCGCATCGTCTGCCTGATCCTGACCGCACTGGTGACCTTCGATCTCGCCTACAATGGCGCTTATGGACCGCTCACGGCCGGTGAGGGCACCAAACAATTGGTGATCGGCATCGTCTTCTGTGTGCTGGCCTTCGCCGCCCTGGTCTCGGGCCTGGTGACTGCCGGCTTCCATGCCAAGACCGTCGACTTCCTCATCGAGGTCGAACAGGAGATGGTGCGCGTCGAGTGGCCGAAGGGCAATGTGTTGATCCGCAGCACGCTGATCATCGCCGTGGCGATCGCAGTGATGGCGGTGTTCATCCTCGGCGTCGATTTCGTCAATCTCAAGTTCCTCGATCTCGTCCGCTGGCTGGGAGAATTCCTCTAATGTCCAAACGCTGGTATGTCATCAAAGCGGTCTCCGGCCGCGAGAGCTCGATCAAGGAGCTCATCCACGCCCAGCTCAAGGGCCGCAAGCTCGACGTCCACGTCGGCGAGATGCTGATCCCGGCCGAACGCATCACCGAGGTGAAGCGCGGCAAGAAGGTCTCGTCCGAGCGCAAGCTGTACCCCGGGTACATCTACATCGAGATGGAGGTGAACCAGAACGTCATCGACACCATCAAGGATGTCGACGGCGTCACCGGCTTCCTGGGCGCGGATCCCCGTCACCCGGATCCGCTGACCACCAAGGAAGCGGAGCAGATCATCAAGGTCGCCACCGCCCAGTCGCCCGAGGAACAGCGCCAGGCGCTGGTGCAGATCCCGTTCCAGCTCGAAGACCGGGTCAAGGTCAAGGAGGGCACGTTCGCCGGCATGGAAGGCGTGGTCGCCGAGATCAACCCCCAGAAGGGCGAGATCCGCGTGATGATCACCGTCTTCGGTCGGCAGACCCCGGTGTGGTTGGAGGTCTGGCAGGCCGAGGCGGTGGCCTGATCGTCGTCCGGCGGTGAGGAGCCGACGCCAGGGACGTGGCGCCGGCTCCCAGCGGCCGCCCAAAGTTTACTCTTCCAATTTGGGACACGGCCACATACTCCGCTCCCCGCTTTTCAGCCCTTCTTTTATTTCCCCTTTTTCACACCTCTGATTCGAGTCAGTCATGGCCAAAGCCAAAGAAATCATCGGCGAAATTAAATTGGTGATTCCTGGCGGCAGCGCGACGCCAGCGCCCCCAGTCGGTCCGGCTCTTGGCGCCAAGGGCGTCAACATCGGCGCCTTCGTCAAGCAGTTCAACGACGCCACGGCGAAGATGAAGGGTGAGACCATCCCCGTGGTCATCACCGTCTTCAAGGACAAGACCTTCACCTTCGTCCTGAAGCAGCCCCCGGTCAGCGCCCAGATCAAGAAAGCGGCTGGCATCGAGAGCGGCTCGAAGACCCCGAACGCGATGGACGGCGGCAAGATCACCAAGGCCCAGGTCGAAGAGATCGCCAAGCGCAAGATCGCGGAGATGACCGCGGCTTCGCTCCCGGCAGCGATGAAGACCGTCGCCGGCACCGCGCGCTCGATGGGCGTCGTGGTGGTCGGATAAGCAGGACCAGACTCTCACTCACGCTCTCAGACTCCACCAACGTGGGAGACCGGGCCTAGCGCCCGATCGCCTGGACCACGAAAGGAAAGAAATGACGATTCGCAGCAAGCGCTACCGCGCGCTGATCCAAAGCGCGGGCATCGACCTCAAGCAGACGCACCCGATCGGCTCGGCCATCGGCGTGGTCAAGAAGTTGGCCAAGGCCAAGTTCGTCGAGACCATCGAGCTCGCGGTCCATCTCAACCTCGACACCAAAAAAGCGGACCAGCAGTTCCGCGGCAGCTTCAGCCTGCCGCACGGTACTGGCCGCGATGTCCGCGTGATCGTGTTCGTCGATGACGGCGACAAGATCCAGGCCGCCCTCGCGGGTGGTGCGATCAAGGCCGGCGGTGAAGACGTCGTCAATGAAGTGCTCGCCGGCTTCATGGACTTCGATGTCGCGATCGCCTCGCCCAAGATGATGCGTCTGGTCGGCAAACTCGGTAAGGTGCTTGGACCTCGCGGTCTGATGCCTTCGCCCAAGGCCGGCAGCGTCACCGACGATGTGGTCAAGGCCGTCAGCGAATTCAAGGGCGGCAAGATCGAGTACCGCGCTGATGCCGCTGGCAACGTCCAGGTGCGCGTCGGTACCGCCAAATTCGAAGAGCAGAAGCTCACTGAGAACATCAGCGCCTTCCTCGCCCACGTCGCCGAGCATCGGCCGTCGTCGGTGAAGGGTGAGTTCGTCAAGAACATCGTCGTGTCCTCGACCATGGGGCCCGGCGTCAAAGTCGCCTTCTCGGCGAAGGAGGCCTGATCCATGCCGAATTTCATCAATGAGATGATGCTCGCGGAAGTGAAGACCCTGGTGGAAGCCAGCTCCTCGCTGATCGTGCTCGATCCCGCCCAGCTCAACAGCGCCGACATGCTCAAGCTGCGCTCCGGCCTGCGCGGCGTCGGGGCCAAGATGAAGGTGGCGAAAGTCGCGATCTTCGAGCGCGTGGTGCCTGAATCGGCGAAGGGCATGCTCAACACCAAGTCCACCATCGCCCTGGTGCTGACCAAGGACATGCTCTCCGCCGCCAAGGTCCTCGCCGGCCTGGACAAGGAGAAGAAGATCTCGCTCAAGGGCGGCGTGATGGATGGCAAGACGGTCGACGTCGCCAGCCTGCACCGGCTCGCCGAGCTGCCCGACCTGCTCACGCTGCGTGGCATGCTGGTCAATGTGCTCGCCGCTCCGCTCAGCGGTCTGGCACGCGCCATCAGCGAGATCCACAAAAAGAAGGGTGGCGTCGCCGAGGCGCCCGCCACCGATGCGCCGGCCGCCGACGCGCCGGCCACCTGAACCACCAACCGATCAACCGGCCGCACGCCCCGCGTGGGCGACGGCCATCTGAACAACAGCTAAGGAACATCCCATGACTGAAGTCGCCAACAGCAAGCTCGCCGGCATCATCGACGCCGTGAAGGGCCTCACCGTCATCGAACTCGCCGACCTGGTGAAGGCGCTCGAGAAGGAATTCGGCGTCAGCGCCGCTGCCGTCGCCGTCTCGGGTGGAGGCGCCGCCGCCCCCGCCGCCGCCGAAGCTCCGACCTCGTTCACCGTCACGCTGGTCGAGCAGGCCGCCGACAAGAAGATCCAGGGCATCAAGCTCATCCGCGAGATCCTGGGCCTGGGCCTGGCCGACGCCAAGGCGTTCGTCGAAGGCGTGCCCAAGGTCGTCAAGGACGGCCTGGAAAAGGGACCGGCCGAAGAGCTCGCCAAGAAGCTCACGGAAGCCGGCGGCAAGGCCAAGATCGAAGGCGCGTAAGCCAGTTTGCGGCCGATGGTTAAAGCCACTCGGCCGTTATTTGCTGATCCCCGGCCAGGTAACCCTGGCTGGGGTACTTGTCATCGACCCACCATTCGCTAGCTTTCGTTCCCCTTTCAGCGCAGCCAGGCCCACGCGGCCCGGTTCCTGCGGTCCTGGTCGCGGCTTCATCGCCGACGACCGCCAGCAGGCGCGATGGGAGGGCGGTTGATCGTGCCACGGCATGATCAACCGACGAATGCGGCGTGCTCACTGATGCTCATCTTCTCGGGAGGTTCCATGCAGACCCGCTCCTTCGGCTCCACCAAGGAAGTCATTCCCGTCCCCAGCTTGGTGAATTTGCAGTCGAAGAGCTATGACGACTTCCTGCTGACCGAGGTCGCGCCAGATGCGCGCACCAAGAACAAGGGGCTGGAAGCGATCTTCCAGGAATTCTTCCCGATCACCGGGTACGACGACCAGGTGGTGGTGAGCTATCACGGCTACCTCTTCACCTCGCCGCAGCACAACATCGATGAGTGCCGCGAACTCGGTCTGACCTTCCAGCGTGGCTTGAAGCTCAAGATCCGCGTCAGCGGTCAGAACCATCCGACCTTCCGCGATGTCCTCGAAGAGGACGTCCACATCGGCTACTTCCCCATCCGCATCGGCGGCGGTGAATTCGTCATCAACGGTGCCGAACGCACGATCGTCACCCAGATCCAGCGCTCGCCCGGTGTCGACTTCTCCTCCGAGACCGGCGCCTCCGGCCGTCGCAGCTACTCCTGCCGCATCATCCCTGAGCGTGGCTCGTGGATCCAGGTCGAGCAGACCTCCAAGGACGTCCTGCAGATCAAGATCGACAAGAGCGCCAAGGTGGTCGCCACCTGCTTCCTGCGCGCCATGGACAAGGATTTCGGCACCACCGCCGGGATCATCCGCCGCTTCTTCAAGACCGACGTGGTCGCCATCGCCGGCAAGGGCGCCAAGGACAAGGCGGTCGGCCGCATCCTCGCCGATGACGTCATCGACAAGGAATCGGGCGAGTTCCTGGCCAAGGCCTGCGAAGTCCTTTCCGAGAACAGCTTCGAGAACCTCAAGGGCCTCGGCATCGAGAGCCTTGAGCTGATCGTCGCCGGCACCAAGCCCGACGACATCCTGCTCAACACCCTGCGTGAAGACGAGGCCACCAGCCACGAAGAAGCGCTGCTGCGCATCTATCGCCGCCTGCGCCCCGGCAATCCGACCGACGAGGCCAAGGTCCGCGAGTTCTTCAGCGACCGCTTCCTCAACGAGAGCCGCTACAATCTCGGCGCGGTCGGCCGCTTCCGTATCAATCGCAAGCTCAAGACCGAAGGCGACAGCCGCGTCCTGACGGTGGGCGACTACCTCAGCGCGCTCGACTACCTGCTCGGCCTGATCCGCACCAACAACAGCGCCGGTGAAGTCGACGACATCGATCACCTGGGCAACCGCCGCGTGCGCCCGATCGCCGACCTGCTCAGCGACGAACTGCGCGCCGCGATGCTCAAGCTGCGTCGTGCGGTGAAGGAAAAGCTGTCGCGCGACCTCCAGGCCGAAGACCTCGCTGCGGCCCTCGCGCCGCGCAATCTCTTCAACAACCAGGCGGTCGACAGCGCGGTCCAGAACTTCTTCCAGCGCGGCGAACTGTCGCAGGTGGTCGACCAGTCGAACCTGCTCAGCCAGCTGACCCACGAGCGCCGCCTGTCGGCCCTTGGACCTGGCGGTCTCAATCGCAAGCGCGCCGGCTTCGAAGTGCGCGACGTGCACACCTCGCACTACGGCCGCATCTGCCCGATCGAAACCCCTGAAGGCGCCAACATCGGCCTGATCGTTTCGCTCGCCATCTACTCCGCGGTCAATGAATACGGCTTCCTGGTCACGCCCTACCGCAAGGTCTCCAAGGGCAAGATCAGCGACGACATCGTCTACCTGATGGCCGACGAAGAGGCCGAGGCGCGCATCTGCCAGGCCACCGTCGAGATGGACAAGAACAACAAGATCACCCAGGACATCGTCCAGGTGCGCTATGCTGGTCAGTTCACCGAGGTCCCGACCGAAGAGGTCACCTACGCCGACGTCTCGCCCAAGCAGATGATCGGCGTCTCCGCCGCGCTCATCCCGTTCCTCGAACACGATGACGCCAACCGCGCCCTGATGGGTGCGAACATGATGCGTCAGGCGGTGCCCCTGCTGATCAGCAAGGCTCCGCTCATCGCCACCGGCATGGAGATCGAGATCCCCAGGTCGTCGTCGATGGTGGTCATCGCCGACGAGGATGGCACCGTCAGCTCGGTCGACGCCAAGCACATCTCGGTCAACGGCCGTACCTACGAGATGCGCAAGTTCCACGGCCTGAATGAGCGCACCTGCCTCAATCAGACGCCGATCGTCAACCTCGGCGACAAGGTCACCAAGGGCCAGATCATCGCCGATGGCGGTGGTACCGATCGTGGCCAGCTCGCGCTCGGCAAGAACATCCTCGTCGCCTTCATGCCCTACGACGGCTACAACTTCGAAGACGCCATCGTCGTCAACGAACGCCTGCTGGTCGAGGACTGCTTCACTTCGATCCATATCGAAGAGTTCAAGATCGAGATCCGCGAGACCAAGCTCGGCAAGGAGGAGTTCACCCGCGAAATTCCTGGCCGCTCGGAAGAATCGCTGCGCAACCTCGACGAGCGCGGCCTGGTCCGCGTCGGCACCCAGGTCAAGCCGGGCGACGTCCTGGTCGGCAAGGTGACGCCGAAGAACAAGAGCGAACTCAGCCCGGAAGAGAAGCTGCTGCACGCGATCTTCGGCCGTGCCGGCGAAGACGTGCGCGACGACTCGATGGTGATGAAGCCCGGCATCCGCGGCGTCGTCACCGCGGTGAAACGCTTCCAGCGCCGTGCCGCCTTGACCGAGAAGGACAAGAAGGAAGAAGCCGCCCGCATCAAGATCATCGAGGACCGCTTCCTCAAGCAGATGGCCGAACTGGCCCGCGAGAAGTTCTCGCAGATCTGGGAGGTCGCCGGCGCCAACGTGGTGAATATCGAGACTGGTGAAGTCGTCGAGTTCAGCCCGTCGATGACCGACGAGGAAGTGCTCAAGCTGCACAAGGATCTGCAGGCCACCGCACTCAACTTCGTAGGTTCCAAGCGCCGTCGTGCGCGTGCGATCTACGACGAGTTCGATCCCCGCATCGACGCCATCAAGAACGCCTGCGAGAAGGAGATCGTCAACGCCAAGCGCGGCGACGACCTGCCGACCGGTGTGCTCGAGATGGTCAAGGTCTTCGTCGCCCGCAAGTTGACCCTCAAGGTCGGCGACAAGATGGCCGGACGTCACGGCAACAAGGGCGTGATCTCGACGATCGTCCCCGAGGAGAACATGCCGTTCATGGCCGATGGTCGCACCATCGACATCGCCCTGAACCCGCTGGGTGTGCCCTCGCGCATGAACGTCGGCCAGGTGCTCGAGACCCATCTGGGCTGGGCCGCTGAAACCCTCGGCGTCCAGTGCTTCACCCCGGTGTTCAACGGCGCCAGCGAAGATCAGATCCGCGAGATGCTGGTCGAAGCCAAGCTGCCGGTCGAAGGCAAGGTCCACCTGTATGACGGTCGCTCCGGCGAGCGCATGCACCAGAAGACCACCGTCGGCGTGCTCTACATGCTCAAGCTCCACCACTTGGTGGAAGACAAGCTGCATGCGCGCGCCACCGGTTCGTACTCCCTGATCACCCAGCAGCCGCTCGGCGGCAAGGCCCGCTTCGGCGGCCAGCGCTTCGGTGAAATGGAAGTCTGGGCCCTGGAGGCCTACGGCGCGGCGCACGTGCTGCAGGAGATCCTCACCGTCAAGTCGGACGACGTCGACGGCCGCACGCGCATCTACGAGTCGATGGTCAAGGGCGATGGCTCGCTGACCTACGGCACGCCGATGGCCTTCGAAGTGCTCATGAACGAGATCCGCGGCCTCGGCCTGGATATCCGCCTGCATCGCCCGGAGGACATGTCCTTCGACACGGCGCCGGCGACCCTCGACTTCGGTGCACCGGCGAAAGCCGGCGGCGCGGCAGTCCCGGAGGTCGAGTTCGTGGCCGAGCCGGCACCCGCCGACAAGGGCGCCAAAGACGACGAGTAAGCGACCGGATCCGCACGGGGTCATCCCCGTGCGGTGCGTGAACCCCTTTCTTCATCATCTCACGGGAAGCCCAGTACCATGATCGACATGCTCGACCCGACGACCCTGCAGAGCCCGGACTACAACGCGGTCTCCATTCGCTTGGCGTCGCCCGAAGTCATCCGCTCCTGGAGCCAGGGCGAGGTCAAGCGCCCGGAGACCATCAACTACCGCAATTACAAAGCGGAACGAGATGGCCTCTTCTGCGAGAAGATCTTCGGACCGACCAAGGACTGGGAGTGCTTCTGCGGCAAGTACTCCGGCGTGAAGTACAAGGGCATCGTCTGCGAGAAGTGCGGCGTGCTGGTCACCCATAGCCGCGTGCGCCGTGAGCGCATGGGCCACATCAACCTGGTCTCCCCCGTAGCGCACATCTGGTTCTTCAAGACCATGCCGTCGCGTCTCGGCATCCTGCTCGGCATGAAGTCGTCGAACCTGCAGCAGGTCGTCTACTTCCAGAAGTACATCGTCACCGACCCGGGCACCACCCCGCTCGAGTACATGGAAGTGCTCACCGAGGAGCAGTACCGCAAGGCGCAAGAGAAGTACGGCGACGACTTCAAGGCCATGATGGGTGCCGAAGCCGCGCAGGAGCTGATCCGCCACCTCGACATCGACCGTCTGATCAGCGAGATGCGCGAAGACCTCGCGTCGACCCGCGCCAAGCAGAAGATCGAGAAGATCATCAAGCGGCTCAAGCTCGCCGAGGAGCTCAAGTCCTCCGGCAACGATCCGCAGTGGATGATCATGACCACCGTGCCGGTCATCCCGCCGGACCTGCGTCCACTGGTTCCGCTGGAGAACGGCAACTTCGCCACCAGCGACCTGAACGACCTCTACCGTCGCGTGATCTACCGCAACAACCGCCTGAAGAAGCTGGTCGAGCTCAACGCCCCCAGCATCATCATCCGCAACGAAAAGCGCATGCTGCAGCAGGCGGTCGACGCCTTGTTCGACAACGGTCGTTGCCAGCGCGCGGTGTTCGGCTCCGGCAACCGCCCGCTCAAGTCGCTCACCGACATGATCAAGGGCAAGCAGGGCCGCTTCCGCGAAAACCTGCTCGGCAAACGAGTCGACTACTCGGCGCGCTCGGTCATCGTCGTCGGCCCACGCCTCAAGCTGCACCAGTGCGGCCTGCCCAAGAGCATCATCCTCGAGCTGTTCCAGCCGTTCATCATCCGCGCCCTCAAGGAGCGCGGCTACGCCGAGACCGTCAAGGCCGCCAAGCGCAAGCTCGAGCGCCGCGATGAAGAGGTCTGGGAAGTCCTCGACGACGTCATCAAGGGTCGCGTGGTGATGCTCAACCGTGCACCCACGCTGCACCGCATGGGTATCCAGGCCTTCGAAGTGGTGATGATCGATGGCAATGCCATCCAGCTGCACCCGCTGGTGTGTTCGGGCTTCAACGCCGACTTCGACGGCGACCAGATGGCCG
>JANPIY010000654.1:0-4325 GCA_031425255.1 Planctomycetota bacterium | reverse complement strand
CCGAACCGCTCAAACGCGTCATCACCGGCGGAGTGATCGTCGGCGCGGTGCTCCTCGATGCGCTCAGGCAACGCTGGGGTCGGACGATGTGAGCGTGCAAGTCCATGGCGAACGGCACTAGCGCCCTCCTGATGGGTTCCTTTAACCGGAAGGAACTCGCGAACGGTCCAACCGCAGAGGCCGCAGAGGCCGCAGAGCTGAGATTTCTCAACTCTGCGCCCTCTGCGGCCTCTGCGGTTTGAACCGCCTTACTGGCGAGGACGGCAGGCTGGAAGCCACACGGAACGCCGCCGAGCCACCTTCCCCAGGCTCACGAAAGATCTGGCGACAGCTTGGTACCATTGAGGCCGAACTGCTTGGGCACGGTACAGCCGACGCGGGCCAGAATCGCCATCAGCAGGTCGCCCTGGGTGCCTTTGGCCTGCGCGACGTAGCGACCGGTGCGCACCGTGCCGTTGCCGCGGCCCGCGATGATGGTCGGGCAGTCGTCGTTGTTGTGATGGCGGCCTTCGCCCATGCCTGAGCCGCACATGAAAATGCTGTGATCCAGGAGACTGCCCTCGCCATCCTTGATGTCCTTGGCGCGCTGGATGACGTAGGCCACCTGCTGCAGGTACATCAATTCGAGCTGCAGGCACTTGAGCAGGACGGGGTCGGCGGGGTTGTCGGGATCGTTGTGGGTGAACTGGTGGACATCCTCCTTGATGCCGAGCTCGGCACCACAGTCGCCGAAGTTGCTCATCGCTCCCACCCGCGTCACATCGCTCTGGAAGCCGAGGATCATGAGATCGGCCATGACCCGGAAACGCTCGCTGAAGACCGCGCCGTCCATCGGCATGACCACGTTGATGGGTTCCGAAAAGACCCCCGCCTTCTTCTTGCCGCCTTTGCTGCGTTCCGCTTCGGCTTGCTGGCGCTCGATGGCGGCGATGCGCTTATCCAGCGCCTGGATGCCATCCAGGTATTCATCCAGGGTGCGCCGATCGGCGGCACTGACGTTCTTGCGCATGCTCTTCGCATTTTCGAGGACCCGGTCGACCATCATCTTGTCGAGCGAAGGGCCGGCGTCGGCGGCAGCGGCGTCGGGATCGACGGCGAACTTGCTGGCATCGCCCGTGGGCTTGGGGTTCACTTTCGCCACCGCTCCCTTGCGTGTAGCCACCGAGCGACGCGACGAGAACAGGCGTTCGAGGACCGCGCGGGGATTACATTCCGGCGGGACGCCCTGCGTGGCGCTGCGGTACGAAATGGCGGTGTGATAGCCGCTCGAGTAGCCGTGGTCATCGATGCCGCTCAATCCGTGACCGGCGAAACCGAGTTCCAGGGAGGGCAGGACGGTATATTGCCCGAGTTGCTCCGCTGCGAACTGGTCGGCCGATATGCCGACATCGATGGTTCCATTGGCTTTTTTGACGTGCGCGCAGGTCAGCCAGGACGCTGAGTCCGCCTTGTGGCCGCCGGCTCCGTTCTCGACCTCCCCCTTGTTCTCGCAGGGATTCTTGATGCGTCCGAGCAGCAGCGTCTCGCTGAGGACGGGGCGCAACGGCTCCAGCGTCGGCGGCAGGGGCAGCGCGGGGTGGTACGACTTCTCATCTTTGGGCCAGAAGCGGCTCGCGACCGCACCGTTCTTCCAATGGACGAACAGCAGGCGCGTCGGCTGCTTCGGGCTGCCCGTGGCCGGATCAGCCGCCCAGGACATGGTCTCGAGCATGGGCAGCGCCAAAGCCACCCCGAGTCCCTTCAGGCAGGTGCGACGAGAGAGCATGTGGAAACGTGGCATGGCGATCTCCTGGGATCACTGGTTGGTATGACGGTGCAAGAAGGTGTAGCTGGTGACGATGCGTTGGATCAGGTCGTCCAGGTGATGGCCGTTGGCGATCACCGCCTCGGCAATGTCATCGATGACCACGTCGTCATAGCCGGAGACCGTGCGTCCCAGCGCGAACATCATCATCCGCTTGGTGAGCGAACGGACGAACGCGTCCTGGCGCCGCAGCAGGATCTGCTGCATCTGATCCGGCGTGGAGAAGCGCTGTCTCCCTGGGAGTTCGCCCACCGCGTCGACCGGCAGGCCGAAATCGTCCCGCTCGCGCCAACGGCCGATGGCATCGAAGTTCTCCAGTCCGAACCCCAGCGGATCCATGACCCGGTGGCAACCCGCGCACGAGGGATTCTCGCGGTGCAACTCGGTCTTCTGGCGCAAGGTCAGGGCGGCGTTCTTCTCCGTATTCTGGGCATTCAGTTCCGGCACATCAGCGGGCGGCGGCGGCGGAGTCTCGTCGAGCAACTCCGTGAGGATGAACTTGCCCCGCTTCACCGGGCTGGTGCGTGTCGGCATGGAGGTCACCGCCAGCACGCCCGGCATGGTCAGGATGCCACCGCGATTCTTGTCGCTGAGCATGACCTTCTGCATCGTGGTGCTCTTCACGTCGTTCATACCGTAGATCTTCGCGGTCAGCGCGTTGACGTAGGCATAGTCGCTATCGAGCACGTCGGTGATGCGGGTGTCCTGGTCCAGCAGGCCCAGGAAGAACGCCACCCCCTCGTCATACATCGCCTGGCGCATAGCCTTGGTCATCAGTGGAAAGCGTTTCTCGTCGACTTGCAGGTTCGCGAGCTTGTCGAGGTTGAACCACGGAACGGCGAAGCTGGTCGCCAGATGGCGGATCCGCGCGTCCTTCAGCATCCGTCTGGTCTGGGCGGCAAGCACGTCCGGTCGATGCAGGGTATGGTCCTGAGCACACCGGGTCAGTTCCTGATCCGGCATGGTCCCCCACAGGAAATAGGACAGGCGGCTGGCCAGCTCATAATCACCGATCGCAGTGATGGCGGCGCCCTTTTCTCCAGGGAGCTCTTCGGAGGTGCGATAGAGGAATTGTGGTGAGATGAGGACCGCCTTGAACGCGAGCTTGATCGACTCGTTGAAGACCAGGTCCTGCGCGTCGGCCAGATCGAAGATGCCCATCAGGAACGTGAGTTCGTCCTCTTGCAGCGGCCGGCGATAGGCTCGCGTGGCAAAGGCCTGCAGGATGCTGCGCGCGGCCGCTTTCGGGCTCACGCCCTTGCCCGGCACCGCCACGAACAGACGACGCTGCACCTCGCTTGACGCCTTGGCGGGGGGACCCGTGATGTCGATCGACTCGATGACCACGCTGCGGGTCTTGGGGGCGACCGGTTTGCTGGCAGCCGATTTCTTCACCGGTACCGGCGCGACGGTCTCCACCGCTTTGGGATTGACGTAGAGCAGCGACAGGGCCTTGCGTCCAGGGCTGAGCTTGGCGGTGATGGTGACGGTGGCCGGTTTCAGGAGCGGCGCCTTGACCATCGTTTCGCCGATCACCTCGCCGTCGAGGCGCAGCGCGAGACGTATCGGTTCTCCGCCAGCGGGCTCAGCACCCGCCTTGATGCGGAAGACATACGAGCCTTCGGCGGGCAGGCTGACCGCCGTGATGATGTCCGCCGAGGTGGAGAACAGCCGGGACGTCCCCTCGGGCTTGCCCTTGTCCTCGGCCCCCGCGATCAACGCCGGCACCTGCCCAGGGATGAGCTGCAGATTCATCTGGTCGGCGACGATGAAGCGATCCAGCACCGCATCGGCGGCCAGCAGGTATTTCTCCGCCAGCAAGGGTGGCAGCGAGTTGTCGAAGCCGGCGCCGATGCTGTCCGGTGGCAGGTCGACACCGGCATTCCAGGCGGTCGCGGGCACTCCGAAGAGGTCATTGATGGTGTTGGTGTACTCGCTGCGCGCGAGGCGGCGCATGACGGCGACCCCGGGGTCGGGAGCCTGCAGGCGCCGGAAACTCTTCAGCCACAAGGCCAGCGCTTTCCGTTCGCTGTCCGTGGGCTGCTCCTTGGCTTTGGCGGGCGGCATCTCCAGCGACGCGACCTTGGTGGCGACCTTCTGCCACAGGGCACCGTGGCTGAAGGTCTGATCGATCTTCACCGAGCTGCGGAGCAGCGGCGTCAGGTCGATGCCGCCCTTGCTCCGATCCGCGTCGTGGCAGTCGCTGCAATACTTCGACAACATCGGCCGGATGGTGCTCGCATAGGCGGCGCTGACGTCGTCGCGCGGTGATGGACCTGGGCGGTCAGCGCCCCAGAGCGCGGGGTGACCAAGGAGTGAGAGCAGCAGGAGCACGCAACCCAGGACCCGCGCTCGGAGAACATGGTCATCGTCCCCCAGCGGACGACGGAATCCGTCCGGCAAGGGCAAGGCGAACGTTTTATGCGATCGCGGATTCACTTGGGCCGCCATTGGAAGAATATCCCCTTGGCCATCCACACCTCCTCGAGGAAAACGATGTAGGTGCCATCTTTGCGCCGGT
>JANPIY010000653.1:0-1752 GCA_031425255.1 Planctomycetota bacterium | reverse complement strand
CCTCGTTGCGGCGGATCTCCAACGTGGCGGCCTGCGCCAGGCGGGAGGCAAGCCCGGGGAAAGCCAGCGCGCCACCACCGACTGCCGGCGGCGGCTGGCCTGGGGCCAGCAGGAGCGCGGCGCCGATGCTGGCGCCACCGGCCACCGCCAGCAGGGCGACCGCCCGGCGCTTCATGCCCGCGCCGCCGCCCGGCGCCTTGCGCGCAGCACCGCCAGGATGATGGCGAACAACGTCACCAGCAGTGGGACCGCGGCGATGTTCAACACGCGCAGCCGCGTCTCCAGCCCCTCGATGTCGCGCCGCAGTTCCAGTTGCACGGCGCGCAACTGCCTACGCGTCGCGGTGATCTCTTCCCGCGCACGGTCGATCTCGGTGCGCTGCTCGGGCGTGATCAGGCTCTGGTTGCGCTCGCCAGAGCCCTGGCGAAGCTCGCGCAGCCGCCGCTCCGTCGCCTCCAGCCGCTCCTGCAAGCCGCGTTCGGTCTGGCGATACTGTGCATCGGCCTGGCGACGGATGGCGTCCACCACCTCAAACGGCCGCAGCGACTCGCCGCGGCTACGCAACCCGATCAACGCATCCGAGCCACCCAACTGCTCGGCCACGTTGACCACGAAGCTGCCATTGCCGGCGAAGGGCGTCGCCATTTGCTGGCCGAAGAAATCCTGCACCCGCACCCAGAAGCGGTCGTCGAGCATGTCCGTATCGTTAACCACGACGAAGTTGGCGACATCGTCGCTGCCGGTCTTATGCGGCGGAAGGCCCTCGGCCCGTGCGACGCCCTCCGGCAGATCGGGAGGCCCTTCAGGAAAAGCGCTGCGCACGGCGCCGCGGATGCGGGCGGCGATGACGTGGCGCCGGCCGTCGGCACGGAAGTCCGCCAGGATTCGGGTCGGGTTCGGCTGCTCTCGCACCCGCGCAACATCCATGATCATGGACTGCGCGGAGGTCGTGAGCAGTGGCGTGAACTCAGTGGTCGCGCCCACCCGCTGTCGCACCAGACCAGCGCTACCGACGCTGACCTGTTCCAACTGAGCTGTGACCAGCTCGGAGCGATTCAGGCTGTCGCCCTGCATGGCGTACCAGGCGACGTAATCCACCGCCTGCACCCGGTCGGAGGCACCGGCACGCACCCGCCAGGCACCGCGCAGGTCCAGCACCACCTGATCGCTGACGGTCTCCACGCCCCAGGCGTTGAGGAGCCGGTCGAGATTCGAAGCCGTGTTCGGCGGTGGCGTGCCGGGCGGCCCGCCGGCACGCGCCGCCTGCATCTCGCTATGCGGATCGACCAGCACGAACAGGCGCCCGCCGCGCATGACGAACTGGTCGATTGCGTAGAGCGTGGCGTCGGGCAGGTTTTGCGGATGCACCAGCATCAGCACCCGGATGTCCTGCTCGATCACCTGCGCATCGGGCGCCACGTCGCGCAGCGTCATGAACTGGCGGAGCTGGTTCATCACCACCTGCGGCTGCGCGAGAGCGGGCTGGCGCATCATCATCGCCCGCGGGTCTCCGTTCAGCGGCAGCGCGGTCAGCACACCCATGATCGGACGGGCGGGGTTGGACAGCTCGTAGATCAGCCGCGTCAGGTCGAGCTCCAGGAACCGCTCACGCTCAGGCTGGAAGAACGGGATGGTGCGTTCCTCATCGGCGAAGTTGCTGGCGGCGAGGCCGAAGAAGACCTGCTCGCCCTGCTGGTCCAGCGGAACGGCCTGCAGGCCGAGTGCCGTGGCGCGGTCCTCGGTGTCGGAAAA
>JANPIY010000652.1:0-1947 GCA_031425255.1 Planctomycetota bacterium | reverse complement strand
CGCTGTGCTGGGCAGGTCAGGCCTGCGGCCGGTATCAGCGTCGGCCTGGCGCACCCAATCTGCGATGGTGTCGAGCGAAGGCTCAAATTCCTTCGCCAAGTCGCGTAGCGATCGACCAGAGCGATAAAGTTCGACCATCTGCCAACGGAATTCTGGCGGATTGGCCGCCCGGTATCTGCGTCTCATGAAACACCTCCTGTCGTAGTCTCAGGGTGTCCACTGCAACGGGGCAACTCCAACTCCACTCGTCCATTGTGGTCTCCAGTCAGGGCGGACCAGAGATATCTGGCGATCTTGCCTGGTAACCGTCCAGGATCGCCCATCGTCATGGTCAGTCGATCCTGACCGACCGCAGCCGGAGCGCATTCCCCACCACGCTCACGGACGATAGCGCCATCGCCGCCGCCGCAATGATAGGCGACAGCAAAATGCCAAACATCGGATAGAGCACACCCGCTGCGATCGGAACGCCTGCCGCATTGTAGGCGAAGGCAAAAAATAGGTTCTGCCTGATATTGCCCATCACGGCCTCGGACAAATGCCGCGCCCGCACGATCCCCATCAGGTCGCCGCCAAGGAGCGTGATACCCGCGCTTTCGATCGCCACCGCCGTCCCGGTGCCCATGGCGATGCCGACCTCGGCCGCCGCCAGTGCCGGCGCATCGTTCACGCCGTCACCCGCCATGGCCACGCGACGCCCCTCGGCCTTCAGTTTTTCGACGATGCGTTGCTTGTCCTCGGGCAGGACCTCGGCCTCGACCTCGGTGATACCGAGGCGCCGCGCCACGGCCTCGGCCGTCGTGCGGTTGTCGCCGGTCAGCATCACCACCCGAACGCCTTCCTTCGCGAGGCCCGCGAGCGCCGCCGGTGTCGTTGCCTTCACCGGGTCAGCTACCGCGACGATCCCAAAGGCATGGCCATCCACCGCCACGAAGAACACCGTCGCTCCATCACCCCGCAGACGCTCGGCTTCCGCCGACAGCGCGCCCACATCCACCTTGGCCTCGTCCATCAGGCGAGCATTGCCCACCGCGACCTGACGTCTCTCGACGGATCCGGTCACGCCACGTCCGATGGGCGCATCGAAGCCCTCGACCGCCGGCACGGTGATCCCGCGCTTTTCCGCCGCCCGCACGACGGCTTCGGCGAGGGGATGCTGGCTTGGCCGTTCCAGGCCAGCTGCCAGGCGCAACACCTCCTCCTCAGCCACGCCCGCCGCTGGGACCACCGCCACCACGTCCGGCCGCCCCTGTGTGAGCGTGCCGGTCTTGTCCACCACGAGCGTGTCGATGCGCTCCATGCGTTCCAGTGCCTCGGCGTTCTTGATCAGCACGCCAGCCTGCGCGCCCCTGCCCACGCCCACCATGATGGACATCGGCGTGGCCAGCCCCAGCGCACACGGGCAGGCGATGATGAGCACGGTCACGGCCGCGACGAGCGCGAATGCGAGGCGCGGCTCTGGGCCCCAGATTGCCCAGATGGCAAAGGCCAGCAGCGCGATACCGACCACGACGGTCACGAACCTTCCCGCGACTTGGTCGGCAAGGCGCTGGATCGGCGCGCGCGAACGCTGCGCACCCGCCACCATGCGGACAATCTGCGCCAACACCGTGTCCTGGCCCACGCGGTCCGCGCGCATGACGAAACTGCCCTGGCCGTTCAGCGTACCGCCCACGACCTGATCGCCGATCCCTTTGGTGACCGGCACCGCCTCACCGGTCACCAGGCTCTCATCGACATTGGAGCCGCCCTCCAGCACCGCGCCGTCCAGCGGCACCTTGTCGCCGGGGCGGACGCGCAACCGATCGCCGACCATGATGGCGGCCAGCGGCACCTCCTCCTCCGACCCGTCATCGCGCAGCCGCCGCGCCTGGGCCGGCGCCAGGTCCAGCAGCGCCCGGATGGCGCCGCCCGTTTGCTCGCGTGCCCGCAATTCCAGCACCTGCC
>JANPIY010000651.1:0-7528 GCA_031425255.1 Planctomycetota bacterium | reverse complement strand
AAATCAAATTATATGGGCCCCCTGCGCCCACCACCCCATGTTTTAAAAAACCCCCCCCCTGTCCTTTCCCATGGGCTATGTGGGCCTCGGGGCCCGATTCTCCTTCGGTAGCTTCCCGGTCATTCGCCCGCTCACCCGCGCAGCGAGCCGATGCCGAGCCCAGGACTCTGTGGGATCGGGATCAGGCCCTGGATCACCACCAGCGGCGAGGCGGTGAGATCCTCGGTGATGAAGAGGCCGGTGGCGAGGCCTTGCGCACGTTCATTGAGGCTGAGCGCCGCCGCCATGTGGGTGGCGTGGGCGCGGCCGATGGCGCCTTCGAGGGCGGTGGTGATGACCACCGATAGGCCGCAGGACACCGCCAGCTCGGCCGCCTGCCGAGTCGGCCGCCAGCCGCCCAGGAACATCGGCTTGAGCACCACCACATCGGCGGCCTGCGCCGCGGCGACGCGGCCGATGTCGGCGGCGGTGCGCACCGCCTCGTCGACGGCGATCTTGAGCCCAGTGCGACGGCGCAGCGTCGACATGCCTTCGAGATCGGCGGCGGCCAGCGGCTGTTCGCAGAACTCCAGGTTGGCGTCGGCGACCTCGACGGCGAACTCCAACGCCTGGTCGAGTTTCCACGCGCAGTTGGCATCGACGCGCAGCTTGGCCTCCGCGCCGATGGCCTCACGCACGGCGAAGACCCGCTCGACATCGGCGGCGATGCTGGTGGTCGGGCCACCGACCTTGAGCTTGAAGCTGGTGAAGCCGATCTTGATCAGCTCGGTCGCGCCGGTGGTGACCTCCTGCAGGCTGCCGCCCAGCAGGGCATTCACCGGCACCGACATCGGCATCACCGTGCCGGAGGAATCGCCGGTGAGGAAGGTCGCCAGCGGCTGCTCGACTTTTTTCGCCGCCAGGTCGAGCAGCGCGCCTTCGATCGCCGAGCGTGCGCAGGGCGCGCCGCCGAGCATCTTCTCCAATGCTCCCAGCGGAGCATCCGGCCGACCGCGTTCGAGCCAGTTGACGATGAAGTCCGCAGTCAGGGCCTTGAGCACGTGGCTGAAGACCTCGCGGCATTGTTCCGGCGTCTCGCTGCCGAAGCCGGCGAGCGGCGCGGCTTCGCCCAGACCGACCCGACCGGCGCCATCATCGAGGGCGACCACCCAGACGGTGCGTTCGCTGATGGGCCCCTGGGCGGTCATCAGGGGGGCGGCGAGCTTGAGGTGACGTTTGAGGAGCCTACAGCGCATGGCGGGCGGAAATGATAAGCGCGGCTGTCAGGCACAACCCCGTGATCAGCTCCAAGGCCGCAGAGCGTGCCAGATACCCGTTGAGTGCCGCCCCGTGGGTGCGCACCAGCCCCAGGCACAGCAGCAGGCCGCCAACGCCGGCGACGCCAGCCGGTAGCCACAGCGCGCCGGCGCCGGTGCGCAGAGCCAATGCCACCAGGCAGGCGGTCGCTCCCAGGTGCAGCGCACAACCGTAGACCCGCGTTGCAGGATCGCCCATCCGCACCGCCAGCGTGCGCTTGCCCACCTGCGCGTCGGTGTCGCGGTCGCGCAGATTGTTGACCGCGATGATGCCGGTGGCCTGCAGGCCGACGGCGGCGGCGGCCAGCCACCAGGTGGTGGGCAGGTCGAACCAGGAAAACAGCCCGGTCGTGCCGACGCTCCAGTTGGCGATGGCGAAGCCCTTGGCGCCGAGCTGGTCGAAAGAGGCGAGTTGGGCGAGGGCGGGCGCGGCCTGCACCCAGCCGCTCCCGATCACCGCCACCAGGCCGAAGAACAGGAAGACGAAGAGGTCGCCCAGCCCGATATAGGCGAGCGGGAACGGGCCGGCGGTGTAAGCCACCGCGCACACCAGGCTGACCACGCCGAGCACCAGGATGATCCAACCGCCGAAGGTCGCGAGCCACAGCCCGACGGCGAGCGCCAGCAGCAGGACGAGGGCGGTCGCGAGTAGCATCGCGCGGGCTGAAATCAGGCCACTCGCGACCGCGCGCTGCGGCCCGAGTCGCTCCGGCGTATCCGCGCCCTTGAGCGCATCGAAGGCGTCGTTGGCGAAGTTGCAGCCGATCTGGATCAGCAGCGCGCCGAGCAGGCAGCCGGCTGCGGCGAGCCAGTTGATCGGCACCAACGTCGCGCCGAGCGCGGTACCCACCAGCACTGGCACCGCACCAGCGGCCAACGTCTTGGGACGGGTAGCGAGGAGCCAGGCGCGCACGCTCATGGCGGCGACCTCAGCAGCACGTCCAGGTACAGATCGAGGACGGTCTGGAAGAAACACGACAGCAGGCCGCCGACCACGAACAAGAAGGCTCCGGTGATGATGCTCGAAGCGACCCCCTGCACGTTCGGCTGATATCGGAAGGCGTGGTACGCCCCGACGATCTGCAGGACCAGGAAGGGGGCTACAAGAGCGACCACCACCACCCGCGGGATATTCCCCACGGGGATGATGGCCTCGAGGATCACGAACACCGACACCGCAATCACGGAGGCGCCGAGCGCCATGGCGATCCAGAAGAGTCGTATGGACGTGATGCTCATGACTGCAGACAAATCCTCACGGCCTTCTCGGGAACTTGGAGAAATCCGGCTTCCGCTTCTCCAGGTACGCCTGATGTCCCTCTTTGCCTTCCTCGGTCATGTAGAACAGCAGGGTGGCGTTGCCGGCGAGTTCCTGCAGACCGGCCTGGCCGTCGCAGTCGGCGTTGAACGCGGACTTCAGGCAGCGCAGCGCCATCGGGCTGTGGTGCATCATCTCCTGGCACATCACCAGGGTCTTCTCTTCCAATTCCGCGAGCGGCCACACCTCGTTGACCAGGCCCATGGCGAGCGCCTGGGCGGCGGTGTACTGGCGGCAGGTGTACCAGAATTCGCGCGCCTTCTTCTGGCCGACGCAGCGCGCGAGGTAGCTCGCGCCGAAGCCGCCGTCAAAGCTGCCGACCTTGGGCCCGGTCTGGCCGAAGCGGGCGTTGTCAGCGGCGATCGAGAGATCGCAGACCAGATGCAGCACCTGGCCACCGCCGATCGCCCAGCCCGCCACCATCGCCACCACCGGCTTGGGGCAGGAGCGGATCTCGCGCTGCAGGTCGAGCACGTTCAGGCGCGGGATCTTGTCGCCATCCTTGCCGCCGACGTAGCCGCCATGGCCACGCACGCGCTGGTCGCCGCCTGAGCAGAAGGCCTTGTCGCCGGCGCCGGTCAGGATGATCACGCCGACCTCATCATCATCGCGGGCGTGGTTCAGCGCGTCGCGCAGCTCCTGCACCGTCTTGGGAGTGAAGGCGTTGTGCACCTCCGGCCGGTTGATGGTGAGCTTGGCGACCTTGCCACCCTCGAGCTCGGCGTGGTGGTAGAGGATGTCCTCGTACGGGCGATCGATCGCGATCCAGGTCACAGTCATGGCGGGTCCTCGCGGGGGTCCACAGCGTGTGCCCGTCGCCCGAACGATCCAGGGGGGAGCGGGAACGGATGCTTGGGGAGCCGGCACTGGATCCCGTAGAGGGGGCCCAAGGGCCTGCACGTGCAGAATCCAAGGCTGGTACATCGTTGCGATTGCGACACTAAGCCAATGACTTAGTGTCCGCCATGCACTTCGAGTGGGATCCGAAGAAGGAGGCAGCCAATCAGATCAAACACGGCATCTCCTTCGGGCAGGCCACCGCACTCTTCACCAGTGGTGCGGACTATCTCGAAATCATCGACGAGGGTCATCATGATCAGGAGGATCGCTTCATCGCCATCGGACCGATCGAACGAGGGGTCATCATGGTGGTCTTCACCGAACGGGTGGAGGAGGTCATCCGCATCCTCAGCGCCCGCAAAGCCACCCGGAACGAGATCCGGCTCCTTCGACAGCACCTGGGATGTACGCCATGACCGATCGTGAACTCACCGCCGCCGACTTCGCCAAGTCCATCCCGCACAGCGTCAGGGCGCGCATCATGGCCGGGCGCATTACCAGCGGCGCCGACATCGTCGCGTTACGTGCTTTCACCGGCATGACCCAGGAGTCCTTCTCCACCGCCCTGGGTATCAGCGTGCATACCTTGCGGAACTGGGAACAGGACCGCCGCAAACCAGAGGGTCCGGCGCTGGCGCTCCTGCGCGTGGCCGCACGTCATCCCCGCGTGCTCAAGGAAAACCTCGCAGCCGCTGGTTGAACGCCGAGCGGCCCTGACCGTCAGACCAGGAACACCCGCAGCAGGTTCAGCAATTCCTCGGGCGCTTCGCGATGGACCGCGTGGCCGCAGGTCGGGATCAGCTCGCAGCGCGCGCCCGGGATGCGGGTGGCCATCTCCTGCATCACCGCGGCGTAGCGCTGATCGGCGGTGCCGGCGATCAGCAGCACCGGCATGCGCAACTCGCCGAGCCGCGGCCACAGGTCGGCCATGCCGCCGGTGCCGAGGTGGCGGAGCGCGCCAGCCAGACCGCGTGGATCCTGGTTTAGGCGCAGGCTGCGCAGGCGTTCGACCAGTCTGCGCGGCTGTACGCGCGCCGGCTTGAGCACCGGGTTGTTCTCCCACCAGGCGACGAACGGCCCCAGCCCATCCTCCTCCAGGACCTCGGCGAAATGGAGGGCATGGCGTTGACGCCGCTGGCGTTCGCCAGCATCGCGCAGGCCGGCGGTGCTGCTGACCAGCACCAGCCGCCGCACCCGCGCCGGATGATCGAGCGCCGTCTGCAGGGCCACCCGTCCACCCAGGCTGTAGCCGAGCAGGTCACCACCGGCGGGTAGGCTGGCCGCGATCTCCGCCGCCACCACCGGTACGCTGGAGCCCGGTGGACAGGGCCGCCAGCCATGTCCAGGCAGCAGGGGGCAGCGCAGGGGGAGGGCGAGTGGCGCGAGCACCTCGCACCAAGTCTCGTCGGTTTCAGTGAAGCCATGCAGGGCGGTGAGCATGGCGAGGACTGTGTGGACAACCGGCCGTCCCGGAAGGGTGGTTCCGAGGAGCGCCGGGAGCGCCGACTGCAGTCCAATGTTGTCCAGCTAACGAAGAAGAATCGGCCGCAGAGACACAGAGACGCAGAGGAAAGGCGAAACAGGGTCTTTTTCGTCTCTGCGCCTCTGCGCTTTTGCGGCCACATATCTTGGCTTCATAGCATTGGACTGGCGTCGGCGCTCCCCGCCTATTTCAGCGACGCCAGGTACGCCACCAGGTTGCGCAGGTCGCGCGGCGAGAGGGTGGTGCCCATCGCTGGCATGATCGATACCGGTGCACTGCGCGCGGTGATGCGGTTCTTGGCGACGGTGATCTCCGCTGCGCCGACCGGGCGCAGGGTGACCTCGCTCGCGCTCTCATTCGCCAGCGCGCCGGAGACGATGCTGCCGTCGGTGAGGGTCAGATTGACCACGCCGAAACCCGCGGCGATCTCAGCCCCAGGATCGACCAGGGCGGTGAGCAGGCGCGAGGGATCCAGGCGCGTACCGACCCCGCCCAGGTTGGGGCCGACGGTGGCCGGTGCGCCGCTGACGACGACGTGGCATTGCTGGCAGCTCGCGGTGGCGGAGGTCTTGAACGTGCGCTCACCCTCCCGTGCATCGCCACCGGCGAGGGCGAGCGCGGCCAGACCGCGGGGATCGGATTTGGCGAGCGCCTTCTCCAACGTGGCGAGCTTGCCGATGAGGCCCTTGTCGCCCTGCGCCCGCACCGCTTCGGCGACATCCAGCAGCAGGGCGGCGTCGAGGGTGCCGGCCTGCCACTGGTCGAGATGGTCGCCCAGCAGCGCGACCGCACGTTTGTGCTTCATCGTGCCGAGCACCGCCACCGCGCGTTGGCGATCGGCCAGCTGGCTGCTGCCGAGCGCGCCGGCGATGGCCGCATAGGTCGCATCGTCCGCCGGGCGGAGGCGGCCCAGGATCTCCAGCGCCGCGCCGCGCACCGTGGTATCGGCATCTGCGAGCCCCTGTTTCACCGCGGCGTCGAGGCCCTTGGCCTTGAGCGTGTCGAGCGCACCGAGGGCGATCACCCGCAGGGCGGCGTCGCGGGTGGTGTCGGTGGCCAGAATGGTCAGGCGTTCGGTCCATTCGGGCAGTTCGAGGACGGCGATCAGGCGCGCGGTCGCCGCCTGCACCACCCGCGATTTGCCGAACAGCAGGGTCTCCAGGTGCGGGCTGACGGCCTTGGCGACCAGCGCGCGATCGCGCGCGGGCAGGCCACGGTAGACGCCCTGGACGCGGTCGAGCAGCAGCGGCTGCAGGCAGGCGGCCAGGGAATCGAGCGCTTCGGCGCGCATCTCGCCGTCGACGCGGCGTCCGGCGTAGGCGACCAGGCGCTGGATGCTGGCGGCGTCGCCGATCAGCAGGTTGGCGCTGATGGCGCGGCGGACGGTTGCCTCGTCGGTCACGCCGTCGCGCTCCAGCAACGCCGCCAGCAGCGGTAGCGCGGCGGTGATCGAGAGATCGTCGTGGATGGCGCGTGCAGCCTCGCCCACCACCGCGACATCGGCATCGGCGAGAAAGGCCGCCACCTGCGCATCGCGCAGCCGGCGCAGGGCGACCACGGCGGCGAGGCGTACGGCGCGCGAGGGATGGCTCTTCAAGGCGTGCAGCGGAGCGCGGGTGTCCTGTGCGCAGCCGGTCAGCGCCATCACCCCCGCGTGGCGCAGGTAGACGTCGCGATTGTCGTTCTCCGCCAGCATGGCGATCACCCGTGGGAGGTGGCTGGGCGAGCCCAGCCGCCCCAGCGCGATGCCGGCGAACAGCCGCACGCGTGGCGCCGGATCGGCGAGCAGCGCGGCCAGGGTGTTGGCCGCGGCGGCCACGCCCGCTTCGCCGATCATCTTGACCGCTTGCGCCCGGACCTCCGCGTCGGCATCGGCGAGCAGGCTCGGCAGCACCTCGGCCGCCGCATGGTTTCCGCTGCGGGCGAGATGGCCCAGGCCCCACACGGCGTGCAGGCGCGCGAGCGGCGCGGCCTTGCCATCGGTGGCGAGTGCCGCCAGCGGTTCCCGTGCCCCCTGGCCCCGTTGCACCAGCGCGAGCTGGGCCTGGAGTCGAACCCGTTGATCGGCGTGCGCCAGCAGTGCGATCAGATCGCCGGCGCTGCGCGTGGCGAAACCTTCGCGCAGCAGGCGCCGGGTTTCCAGGCGGGCTGGATCCTTGGCCATGGCCGGATCGTCGAGCCTGATCACGCGGCCCCGGTGGTGCGGCAGCCACTCGTTGTCGCCCCAATCCGCGGCGTACACGGCGCCGTCCGCCCCGATGGTGAGGCCGGTGGCGAACGGCCCGGAGGCCACCACCTCGCTGTCGCGCGGGACGAAGCTCGCGCCCACGGCTTCGAGGCGGAATGCGGAGGTCTTCTTTGGCGACTCCGCCAGGAAGAAGAAACCGCGATAACGCGCGTTCAGCGCCGTGCCCGGCTCCCATTTGAAACCGATGGGACCAGAGGAATAGGTCGCGAACACTGGAGTCACATAGGCCGGCTGCTCGGCGAACGGCGGCTTCCACATGCCGTCGACCATCCAGGGATTGTAGGGGCTGCCCGCGGGCCAGCGGGCGCTGCGGTATTGCCAATGGGCGCGCCAGCCGCTGTCGG
>JANPIY010000650.1:0-1718 GCA_031425255.1 Planctomycetota bacterium | reverse complement strand
GGTCATCGACGTGCGCAATTTCATGTTCCTCTACAAGGATGACTTGCAGGTCAAGACCACGGCGGACCGCCTGGCCATGATCGAGAAGTGGAAGGACAAGTTCCCCAAGGACTTCTTCACCAGCGCGAGCGAGCGCATCCGGGTCCTCGAAGACAGCGACGGAGACGGCAAGGCGGACAAGGTCTCGGTCTTCGCCGACAATTTCCGTGATGTCGCCGACGGCCCCGCGGCAGGCATCCTGGTGCGCGACAACCGCGTCTACTGGACCAACATTCCGCGAATCTGGGCCTTCGACGACAAGGACGGCGATCTCAAGGCGGACAACCGCGACGTGCTCTCCGAGGGCTGGGGGCCTCGCTTCAGCATCAGCGGCCACGACCTGCACGGCCTGACCGAGGGGCCAGACGGGCGCATCTACGTCTCGCTCGGCGACCGCGGTTACAATGTCACGACCAAGGAGGGCGTGACGCTGACCAATACCCTCAGCGGCGGCGTGTTCCGTTTCGATCCCGACGGCTCGAACCTCGAACAGTACTACTTCGGCTTGCGCAATCCGCAGGAGCTGGCCTTCGACGCCTACGGCAACCTCTTCACCGTCGATAACAACGCCGACATCGGTGACGGCGCGCGCGTGATCTACCTCATGGAGGGTGGCAGCAGCGCCTGGTCGCACGGCTGGCAGCTGCTGGCCAATGACGGCTTCGCCAAGGCCGCCGGCCTCCCTGGGCGCCAGCCCAACCCCTGGATGGAGGAGGGGTTGTGGAAGGTGCCCTTCCCAGGGCAGCCGGCCTGGGTGCTGCCACCGGTCGGCCACATCACCAGCGGGCCATGCGGCTTGGCATTCTATCCGGGTGTCGGCTTCGGTGACAAGTTAAAGGATCACTTCCTGGTCTGCGACTACCGCGGCGGCGCCGACAGCGGCGTGTGGTCGTTCAAGCTCGATGCCAAGGGCGCCGGCTTCGAGCTGCCCAATAGCCAGAAGGAGAAGTTCTGCTGGGGCCTGCCACCCACCGACGTGGTCTTCGGCTACGACGGCCGCGCCTACATCTCCGACTACATCGGCGGCGTGGAATTGAACAACCATGGCCGCGTGGTCACGGTCAGCGATCCAATCGCCCGCGAGAGCGTCGCGGTCAAGGAGCTGAAAGCGCTGATGGCGGCCGGCTTCAGCAAGCGGTCGGTGGCAGAGCTGGCCGGGCTCCTCGGACATGCCGACCGCCGGGTACGCCAGCGCGCGCAGAGCAGTCTGGTCGCGAGCGGCAAGGATGGTGCTCAGGCCCTTGCAGTCGCCGCCGCCAAGGGCGCTACCACTTTCGCCCGCCTGCACGGCCTGTGGGGCTTGTGGCAGCTGGCCCGCAGGGATGCGGGCCTCGCGGCGCCCATCCAGGTACTGCTGACCGATGCCGATGAACGTATGCGTGAGCAGGCCGCCAAAGTGCTGGGCGATCTCAGGGTCGCGGGCGCCGCTCCGGCCCTGATGAATGCGCTCGCTGACACGAGTGCCCGGGTCCGCAGTTTCGCAGCCATCGCTCTTGGCCGCCTCAAGCATATCGCCGCCGTTCCGGAACTGCTGCGCCTCCTGAAGGACAACAACAACCAGGATCCCTGGTTGCGTCACGCCGCGGTGATGGGCCTGGTCGGGTGCGGCGAGCCCAAGGCACTGAGTGCCCTGACTACGGACGCTTCCGCCGGGATCCGCATGGGCGCGCTGCTGGCGC
>JANPIY010000649.1:0-33806 GCA_031425255.1 Planctomycetota bacterium | reverse complement strand
CACCCGCACCCCCACCCTGCTGAGCGCCCTGGGCGCGGTCGGAATCACCAGCTAAAGCGATCTGCTGGCCCGCCATGCCGCGGTGCGGCGCGATGGCCGCACCGCGCCGGCGCAGGCGCAGCGCATCGTCGTGCTCAGCCGCGTCACCATCGGCGCCGATATCCTGCTTTCGAGCGTGGTGCTCCAGCGCCTGCACCAGCGTTACCCGCAGGCCGAGCTGGTGCTGCTGGGCGATGGTAAATTGCAGGGATTGTTCGGCGGCCTGCCCAACGTGCGCGTCCGGCCCATCAGCTACGCGCGGCGCGGCCCGCTGCGCGAGCGCCTGGGCAGTTGGCTGACGGTGGTCGCCGCGGTGACCGAGGAACGTGCCGATCTGGTGGTCGCGCCGGATTCGCGCCTCGACCAGCTCGGGCTGCTGCCGGTGGGCGATGCCGCGCGCTACCTCCTGTGGGAGAACCTCCAGCACGAGGGCACCCAGCCCGCCAGTCTGGCCTTGCTGCTCGACCAGTGGTTGACCCGCACCCTCGACCTGCCTGCGGTGCCGGTGATGGCCCCGCGCGTCGCACTCGACACCGCCACCACCGCCTTGCAACACCGCCTGAGCGCGGCCTTCGGGCCGGCACCCATCGCCGCCGTGAAGCTCGATCATGGCGGCAATCCCGCCAAGGCGCTGCCCAAGGACGCCGAGGTGACGATCCTGCGGCGTCTGCGCGAGCTCGGCTGGCGCATCCTGCTCGATCGTGGTTTCGGTGCCGACGAGCTCGCCAACAGCGATGCGCTGCTGGCCGCGCTCGGATGGACGGCACTGGATCTCGATGACAGTGGTAAAGGCCTCGGCCGCGCGATTGCCGACCTCACCCCTGGGTCCCTGGCGTCGGCTCCACTGCTGCGCTTCCATGGTTCGATCGCGGGCTGGGCGGCGGCGCTCGCCAACTGCGGTCACGCACTGAGCTACGACAGTGTCGGCCATCACCTCGCCGGCGCCCTCGGAGTCCCGGTGACGGTCGCCTTCACGGGTCACCTCGACCCGTCATTCCCCATCGCCTGGCAGCCGCGTGGACGGGCCGCGGTGCGGGTGGTGGAGATCGCCACCGCCGCCAGGAATGCTCCCGAAAGCTGGCAGGCGCTGCTCGCCGCCCTCCCGGCTGCACCGGCGCAAAATACCTGAGGCCAGGCTATTACACCCAATCCAAGAGATGGCGTTGCGGACCCTCGGAGGGGCCTACCATCGCGCCTCCGCGTCGGCCACGGCTGCTGCGGTGCCGATGACCACACCCGCCCCTGATCCGACCAGACCTCCTGCCAGCGGTCCACGTGAGCGCATCGGCAGCGCCCCGCTCCCGGCGGTGGCGGAGCCCTCGCTGCTGGCCCGTACCACCCGCATGGTGTTGGGGGGACCGCGCGACCTGCGAGATCGGGCGCTGTACCACAGCCTGACCTTGATCTCGTTCCTGGCCTGGATCGGCCTGGGCGCCGATGCGCTGTCGTCATCGAGCTACGGGCCGCAAGAAGGGTATCGCGTCGTGCGCGACCACCCGCATCTGGCGCTGGCCCTGGCCGTGCTCACCGCCGGCACGGTGTTCCTGATCTCCTCCGCCTACAGCCGCCTGATCGAGGTCTTCCCCAATGGCGGCGGGTACGGGGTGGCCTCGCGCATGCTCGGGCCACGCATCGGCGTGGTCTCCGGCTGCGCTCTGATGACCGATTACGTGCTGACCATCACGGTCTCGATCGCGGCGGTCGGTGACGCGCTGTTCAGCTTCCTGCCGTCCGGATGGCTGGCCTGGAAATTTCCAGGCGAGGCCGTCCTGATCATGGGCCTGATCGTGCTCAACCTGCGTGGGGTGAAGGAATCCATCGTCTGGCTGACGCCGATCTTCCTGCTCTTCGTGCTGGTGCACATCGTGCTGATCGGCGGCGGGCTGGTCCTGCATCTGGATGCCACCGGCGAGGTCGCCGCGCGCGTCAGCAAAGGCTTCAGCGACGACATGGCCAACGCCGAGCTCGGTGCCCTGGGTATGCTGATGCTGCTGCTGAAGGCCTACGCCCTGGGCGGCGGCACCTATACCGGCATCGAGGCGGTCTCCAATGCCCTGCCCCTGCTGCGCGAGCCGCGCGTCGCCACCGCCAAGCGGACGATGATGTACCTGGCGATCTCGCTCTCGGTGACGGCCGCCGGCCTGGTGCTGTGCTACCTCCTCTGGGACGTCCCCGAGGTTCCAGGGAAGACCTCGAACGCCGTGCTGGCGGAACTGGTCGGCGCGCACCTGCCCTGGGGCGAGGGTTTCGTCATCTGCGTGCTGGTGACCGAGGCGGCCCTGCTGGTGGTGGCGGCGCAGGCCGGTTTCATCGGTGGTCCGCGTGTGCTGGCGAACCTCGCTGTCGATTCCTGGATGCCGCACCGTTTCGCGGCGTTGTCGGAACGTCTCAACACCGACAACGGCATCATGATCATGGGCGTGCTCGCCCTGCTCGGCCTGTGGTGGACCAATGGCGACATCACCACGCTGGTGGTGATGTACGCCATCAACGTCTTCCTCTCCTTCTCCTTGACCATGCTGGGCATGATCCGCTGGTGGCTGCGCGCCAAGCAGCCAGGAGCGGTGAAGGCCCGGCGCCTGGCACTGTTCGGCACCGGCTTCGTCATCTGCGCCACCATCCTGGGCGTGACCGCCTGGCAGGAGTTCGATCGCGGGGGCAGTACCGCCCTCATCGTCACCGGCCTGCTGACCTCGCTCTGCCTGCTGATCCATGGCCATTACCAGCTCACCATCAGCAAGCTGCGCAAGCTGTTCTCCGACCTGGGCAACCAGCCGCGGTCACCGACCCCGCCGACCACGCCCTTCGACCCGAAGGCCCATACCGCGGTAGTGCTGGTGGGCGGTTATGGCGGCCTCGGCATCCATACCGTGCTCAACGTCTTCAAGACCTTCCCGCACGTCTTCAAGAATCTGGTCTTCATCTCCGTCGGCGTGGTCGACTCCGGCGCCTTCAAGGGCGAGGACACCGTCGACGAGCTGCGCAAGAAGACCCTGGAGAATCTCGAGAAGTTCGTCGAGCTGGCGAACGGCCTCGGCGTCCCCTCGACCTACCGCCTGGCTATCGGCACCGATGCAGTCGACGAGGTCGAGACGCTCTGCCTGGCGGTCGCCAAGGAATTTCCACGCACGACCTTCTTCGCCGGCAAGATCATCTTCCAGCGCGAACGCTGGTACCACTGGCTGCTGCACAACAACACCGCCAACGCGGTGCAGAAACGACTGCATTGGGTCGGCCGGACGATGGTGATCCTGCCGGCGAGACTGCGCTAACGCAGCGCAAGTGCGTCGACTTCCTCTCAGCGATCTATTCGCACCTGGTCGTGATGCGCCGCTTGTACGCCCGGCTGCCATCACCCTTCGAGCCGGGGTTCTGCAAGGCGCTGATCGCCAACTGGTAGAGCTCGACCAGGGCGGGGCCGACGACGCCGATGGCGAAACGGGCGCGGGCGTGCTGATGCGCGGCCTCGCCCAGACGATGCCGCAAGGCGCCGTCAGTCACCACCCGCGCCAGCACCTCGGCCAGCACCGACGGCTGGTCGCTGGGCAGCACCAGGGCGGTGCTGTCGTGTTTCAGCAGTTCATCGATGCCGGCGTTGCTGGCGGCCACCACCGTACGACCCGCCGCCATCGCGGCGATCACCGGCGCCACGCCGCGGTGATCGCCTGCCAACTGGACCAGGACCTCGCAACGCCGGATCAGCGCATCATGGCCGGGGGCCGTCAACACCTCGCACCAACCATCGGTGTGGTGTTCCGCGATGGCGCTGACGAGTTCTTCGCGGTCGACGCCGGGGCCACTGGCGATCACCAGGCGGGCGTCGCTGCCACGTGCTCGCAGTTCGGCGACGATGCCCACCAAGGTCGGCAGGCCAGCATCCTCGGTGGTCACCGACACCCCGATGGTCACGGCCTTTCCGATCTCGTCGGGCACGACCGCCACCTGATGCTCGATGTCGACGGCGAATGGCAGTACCGATACGCTGTCGCGCTCGAGTTTCATCCGTCCGATGTAATGCGCGCGATGGGCCTCGGTCGGCACCAGCACCCAACTGATCACCCGATCGCGCAACACCTTCGAGCGCGCCGCCGACAGCACCTGATCGATCGACACCACCACCGGCAGTTCCAGGTCCAGGCCCAGCGCTCGCGCCGCCGCCATGGCTTCGCTGCCGTGCAGGTGGACCAGGTCGGGCTTCCACGCCTGGACCTGAGCGAGCAGGGAACGCTTGCCGCCCAGCCACCAGGAAGCCGCGCTGGAGTTGAAACGGATCATCTCGACCCCAGGGATCTCCCCGGTCCCACCCGCCGCCAACGCCACCGCATGGCCGTTGGCGGTCAGCCAGTTCATGGTGGTGAGCACATCCCCCGCCGCGGCGGCGGCTGGCGAGGTGGCGAGATGGAGGATGCGTAGACCGATCACGCGATCATTCCGCCGCCGACCTGCGGGGATCGCGCTCGACCGGCGGGCGGTCGACGCCGGAGGCCGAACGATCCACCTGTTCGAGGTCCTCGCCGGCGATGGCATGTTTGCCGGCGAACCACGCTCCCAGATCGCGATCACGACAGCGGCTGCAACAGAAGGGGAACGTCAGCGGGCGATCCACGCCCATCAGCAGCACCGGTCGCCCACAAGTGGGACACGAAAGAGTGTCAGGCATCGCGGCATGCTCCGGCGGGCGCGACCTGCGTCCAGCCTCCCCCTCGACTGGACCGTGGGTCGGCTTGAACCATGCTGCGCGCGATGTACCGCCTGATGCGCTCCCGACCCTCGTCGATCTTCTGGCGGTCCACCCAGCTCCCGCTCCTGCTCACCCTCCTGCTGCTCGGCAAGGCAGCCAGCGCGGCCGACCTCGGCGACACCGTCGACGCCCTCCTGGCGACCGTCCCCAGCGGCGGCACCGCAGCGGTGGCGATGGCACAACTCGATACCCGCCAATGGGTCATCCAACGTCGAGCCGATCGCCCCATGAGCCTGGCGTCGACCACCAAGCTGGTGGTCTCGGCGGCCGCGCTGATCGGATTGGGGAGCGACTACCGCTTCCGTACCCGGCTGCTCGGCCTGGGGCCATTGGGAGTGGATGGGGTCCTTCCCGGACTCGGCATCATCGGCGGCGGCAGTCCGTGCCTGGACGAACATTTCGCCGAGGGCCGCGATCCCGACAACATCTTCCGAGGCTTCGCCAGCGAATTGAAACGTCAGGGCGTGCGCCGCATCGCCGGGGATCTGGTGATCGACCATCAGCTCTTCAGCGGCCCGATCAGGCCGGAAACCTGGCCCGCCGACCAGGCGAATCTGCAACGCTGGTTCAGTGCTCCCAGCGCCGCCTTCGCCTGGAACGACAACTGCATCGAGGTGCGCATCATCCCAGGTGCCCTCGGGCAGCCCTGCACCATCGAGACCCGGCCACGCTCGCCGCGCATCCGCGTGCTCAATCAGACGCGCAGCCTGGCCTCGGGAGCGGGCAAGAACGCCATCTCGCGCATGCTCGACACCAACACCATCGTGGTCAGTGGCACCTGCGGCCGCACCACCGCGTGGTTCCCGCTGGCGATCGCCAGCGATCCCGACCTGCTGTGCGGAGATCACCTCAAGGCCATCCTCGAGCAGGCGGGCATCCCGGTGGGCGGGACGGTGCGCCTCGGCCCGGTGGCCACCAACGCGGGACCACTGCTGGTCGACCTGAGCCAGCCATTGGTGCCCGCAGTCGACGTGATGAATCAGCGCAGTCACAATTTCTATGCCGAACAAATGCTGCGCCTGCTCGGCGTCGCACGTTCCCAGGAAGGTTCGATCACGGCCGGCTGCGCGGCCGCGGTCGCGGTGCTGGAGGAACGCTTCGGCCCCAACATGGGACCCTTGACCCTGCTCGACGGCAGCGGACTCAGCTACGGCAACGAAGCCAGCGCGGCCTACCTGGTGAACCTGCTCGATGCGATGCATCGCAGCGAGCTCGGCACGACCTACCGCGCCAGCTTGAAGGACAAGCCCGCCGTAGGCGCCAGCGCCCTGGTCAAAACCGGCACGCACAACGAATCGCGGGCGCTGGCCGGCTACATCGATGGCCCCAACAATCGCCATTTCGCTTTCGCCATCCTGCTCAACCGCAGCAAGGCCAATAGCAGCGTCTGGGGTGACAAGCTGCGCGAGCAGCTCTTCCAGGCCTTGGCCGCTGCGGCACGGTGAGGCGGCTCCCATGAAGTTCCTGCCTGCCGTCCTGATGGCCCTCCTGCGCGATCGCAGCAGCCGCGGCAACCTCGCGATGCTGCTGCGCTTCTGCCTGCTCCTCATCACGGTGATGGTGCTCTTCGCCGTGCTGTTCCAGCTGCTGATGCGCGACGAAGGACAGGAGCACAGCTGGATCTCAGGCATGTACTGGGTGGTGACCACCATGACCACGCTGGGTTTCGGCGACATCACCTTCCGCAGTGATCTCGGTCGGGTGTTCTCGATGATCGTGATGGTCACCGGCGTGTTCATGCTGCTGGTGATGCTGCCCTTCACCTTCATCGAGTTCCTCTATTCGCCCTGGATGAAGGCGCAGTCGAACGCGCGCGCACCGCGCGAGCTGCCCAGCACCATGCGCGACCATGTGCTGATCATCCATCACGGCCCGGTGGCGGAGACCCTGATCGAGATGTTGACCGCCCAGCAGGTCCCCTACGCCATCGTGGTTGGCAACCATGCCGAGGCCTTGCAACTGCATGATCGCGGGCTCTCGGTGCTGCTCGGCGACCCCGATGACCCCGCCACCTACCGGCGTGGTCGCGTCGAGCAGGCGGGACTGGTGGCGACCCTGGGCGCCGAATTGCACAACACCAACGTCGTCTTCACCGTGCGTGAAATCTCGGAGACCGTGCCGATCTTCTCCACCGCCCGCAGCGATACCGCGCAGGATGTGCTGCGACACGCCGGCCACACCCAGGTCCTGCGCCTGGGACGGATGCTCGGCCTGGCGATGGCGCGGCGCACCCACGGAGGTGACAACCTCGCGCACGTGGTCGGCAGTTTCGGCGAGCTGCTGGTCGCCGAGGCCGCCATGCACGGCACCCCCCTGGTCGGCAAATCGCTGCGTGAAGCCCGCCTGCGTGAGCACCTGGGAGTGGGTGTGGCGTGCATCTGGAATCGCGGGCACATGGAGGCGGCCGGACCGGATACCCGCATCACCGATCACACCATGCTGGCCCTGGTCGGCACCCGCGCGCAGTTTGATGCCTGGGACGAGACCTTCTGCATCTATGCGGCGAACAGCGATGCGGTGCTGGTGATCGGGTGCGGTCGGGTCGGCCGCGCGGCGATCCAGCATCTGAATGAACGCCGCATCCCCTACCGCGCCATCGATCAACGTGCGGAACGCGCCGTCGATCCGGAGGCCACCATCATCGGCGATGCCACCGACCGCGTGGTCCTGGAACGCGCCGGACTGATGCGCGCACCCAGCGTGCTCATCACCACGCATGATGACGACACCAACATCTTCCTCACCATCTTGTGCCGGCGTCTGCGCCCCGATGTGCAGATCATCAGTCGCGTGACCCGCGAACGCAACGTCAGCACCATGGACCGCGCCGGTGCTGATTGTGTCCTGTCGTATAGTTCGATGGGCGCCAACGCGATCGCAAACCATCTGCGCCACACCAACGTGCTGATGTTGACCGAAGGTCTCAACCTGGTGCGGGTGCCGATCCCCACCCAGCTCGTCGGCAAGACCCTGGCGGAGGCGGGAGTGCGCAGTCTCACCGGCTGCATGGTGGTCGCGATCCACACCGCGGCGGGCACCGAGGCATTGCCGCCCCCGGACCGTCCCTTGCCGGATGAAGGCGATCTGCTGCTGGTGGGCGACAGCGAATCGGCAGCACGTTTCCTGGCGCGGTACCGTGGCACGACCTCTGGCACCAGACGTGCGATGGCGGCGGTGACTGGTCCGGGAGCGCCGAGGCCGGGTCCGGGGTCCGGAGGCCGGGGTCCTGAGTCGTGAGCACGCTCCGGGATCGCGCATCGCCATCGATCACCCGGATCAGGACACCGCGCCCATGCTGAAAATCTATACCTACAAAAATTGCTCGACCTGCCGCAAGGCGGTCGCCCACCTCACGCGTGCCGGCAAGGAATTCGACGAGGTTTCCATCCGCGACGTCCCACCGACGGTGGCTGAACTCAAGCGCATGCTCGACGCGCTGGACGGCGACGTGAAGGCGTTGTTCAATCGCAGCGGCCTGGATTATCGCGCGATGAACCTCAAGGAGCGACTGCCGACCTTGAGTGAAGCCGAGGCGCTGAAACTTTTGAACAGCAATGGCAACCTGGTGCGTCGGCCCTTCGCCTTCATCGGCCGCAGCGGGGTGGTGGGGTACGATGCCGCCCAATGGGACGATCTGTTGAGTGGGAACTGAGCGGCAACCGCCCGCCGCAACGCCACACACCCACCACCCAGTGATCACCGACATGGCAGCGACGGCGGAGCCATTCCGTATCACTCTCCCACCCATGCACCCCGGCTCACGAATTTTGACCTGGCTGATGCTGGCGCTCCTGGTGGGCGGCCACTGGGGCATGCTGCAAGTGGTGGCTTGGACCGGGATGGTGATCACCTACAGCCGCGATGCCTCTTTGGGTGAAGCCGTGCGCAAGACTTTCGATGGCGACCATCCGTGCGCCTTGTGCAACGAGGTCAGCGCAGGCCTGGCTGGCATGGGCGAAGGAGTCGATCCGGAGGCAGCGGACCAGTGGCCAGACAAGGCGCCAGACAAAGCGCCGAACAAGGCCTCGAAGACCATGCAGGTGTATGGCCTCACCAACGGCGTGCTGGTGACGCCGACGGCAACGCCGGTGATCGCCAAACTGGGGCAACCCGCGCACCGGGCGCTGAGCGGCATCACCGTGGGTCCGCTGCGGCGACCACCGCGGAACGTGGGATGACCTGACCGACGATCTCACCGTGCGCGTGCGCGCACGGGATCGATGTCGTTGGTCCAGCGGCCCATGCCGCTCTGACCGGTGAGCCGTGAACGGTCGCCGGCCCCACCCTCCTTTCCCTAGGTTCTCATGTTCCCAACTCCCGTGATCCGTCTCCCCCTCCTGGTCGCCAGCCTGGCCGCCCTGATTCCCGCCCTGCGTGGCGAGGACCAGCCCACCACCACCCCACCGGCCGAAAGCCTCCAGGTCGAGGCACCGCGCGATCCCGCGCTGACCAGCCCCGACACCACGACCGCCATGCGCGAGCGCCTGACCATCCCGGGTGGCGCGACCGTCATCGACGCCGAGTCCTACAAGAGCGGTCGCGCGAGCACCCTGCGCGATGCCCTCGGTTGGGCCCCAGGGGTGATCGTCCAGCCGCGCTTCGGCAGCGAGGAATCGCGTCTGTCCATCCGCGGCTCCGGCATCCAGCGCACCTTCCACCTGCGTGGCATCACCCTACTGCAGGATGGTTTCGCCCTCAACCAGGCCGACGGCGGTGGCGACTTTCAAACGGTCGAGGTGGCCGCGCTCGACCACATCGAGGTCTATCGCGGTGCCAATGCCCTGCGTTACGGTGCGGCCTCGCTCGGTGGCGCGATCAACTTCGTCACTCCCACCGGGCGCACGGCGCCGCTCGCCGACCTCCGCCTGGAGGGCGGCAGCTTCGGTTACCTGCGCGCCCTGGCTGCCAGCGGTGGCCAACGTGGCGACCTTGACTGGTACGTCGCTGCCAGCGCTTCCCGCCAGGATGGATACCGCGATCACAGCCAGCAACGCAACCTGCGTGGAACCGCCAATGTGGGTTACCGCCTCACGGATCACGTCGAGAACCGGGTGTACCTCGCCGCCAGCGACACCGATTCGGAACTGCCGGGTGCGCTCACGCGTTCGCAATTCGCCAGCGATCCGCAGCAGGCACGACCAGGCAACGTCACCGCCGATCAGAAACGCGATTACCAGCTCTACCGCGTCGCCGATGTCATCGCCGTCAATGCCGGCAGCGAACGTCTGGAGGCCGGCCTCTCCTGGACCACCAAGGATCTCTTCCATCCGATCTTCCAGGTGCTCGACAACTACTCCAATGACTACGCCGGCATGGTGCGTTTCATCACCGCCGCGCCCATCGCCGGTTTCAACAATCGCTTCACCCTCGGCCTCAATGGCGTCCACGGCGAGACCAACGATGACCGTTTCGTCAACGTCGGCGGGCAGAAGGGCGCGCCGGTCTCCAGTGCCGATCTCACCGCTCAGGGAGTCGAGCTCTACGGCGAGGACCAGTTCCACCTCACCGAGGAATTCACCCTGATCGCCGGCGTCCAGCTCGCCTGGTGCGAACGCGAGGTGGACTACCAGTTAGTCACCGCGATTCCCGATCCGGCGAACTATCCTTCGGGCAGCAGCACTTACCACGCGGTCAATCCCAAGGTCGGCGCGCTCTGGCAGGTGACTCCGCACGCGCAGATGTTCGGCAACGTCAGCCGCAGCTTCGAGCCGCCGAGTTTCGCCGAACTCGGCACCAATGCCGGGGCCTTTCCGCAGGACATCGCGGCGCAGTCGGCGTGGACCGCCGAACTCGGCACTCGCGGCGCCAGCGAGCGGATCACCTGGGACCTGACGCTCTATCACGCCTGGGTCAGCGATGAGCTGCTGTCGTACAGCCTCGGCAATGGTGCACAGCGCACGGTCAATGCCGACCGCACCATCCACCTGGGCTGCGAAGCCGGGCTCGATGTCACGCTGCTGCGGAGTGTCATCGCATCGGGCGACGCGCTCCTGCTCCGCCAGGCCTACACCTACGGTCGGTTCACCTTCGACGGCGATCCGCTGTATGGCGATCATCAGATCCCCGGACTGCCGGAGCACGTCTACCGCGTGGAGCTGCTGTGGAGCTGGGATGGCTGGTTCGCCGGCACCGGGGTCGAAGTGCAGAGCGCATACGCTCTCGACTACGCCAACACCACCGACAACGACGCCTTCGTGCTGCTCGGCGCTCGCGCCGGCTACCGGGCGGCACGCGGCTGGGCGGTCTTCGTCGAGGGACGCAACCTCGCCGATGTCAGCCACGTCCCGACCACCAACGTCGCCAACCCGGCATCGGCCACACCAGTGGATAACCAGGAGCTGTTGCTGCCGGGCGATGGCCTGGGCGTCGTCGGGGGTGTCGAATGGAGATACTGATGCGCGCCCGCCTGCCCGCCCTGTTCGGCCTGTTCATCTTCACGGCGTACACGACGCATGCCGCCGATCACCGGCATCCGGTCGGCATCAGCGACGGCGTGGCCTCGCTCGACGTCTGCGTCGACGGGACGACCACCCACCTGCTGGTCGCGGTGACGAAGCCCGACCAGCCCGCGCGCGTCGAACACCGCCGCTCGGGCGACGGCGGAGCCACCTGGAGCGAGCCGGTGGTGATTGACGTCGGCAAGCCACCTCATCAGCCGAAACGCACGGCAGACCTGCAGATCACCGCCCGTGCCGAGCAGGTGCTGGTGGCCTGGAGCACCAGCGGCAGCGGCTTCATGGGCTCCGGCCCGCTGGTCACCGCCAGCAGTCACGATGGCGGTCGCAGCTGGAGCCGCGGCAGCAATCCCGCCGATGACGGCAGCGAGCAGGGACATTCCTTCGTCGACCTCGCAGCGGATGGCTCCGGCCGGGTCCATGCGGTGTGGCTCGACAGCCGCGGCGGCAAGCAGGGCCTCATCCAATCGGCCAGCGATGACGGTGGACGCTCGTGGTCGAGCAACCGCGTGCTTGCAGCCCGCACCTGCGAATGCTGCTGGAACACCGTGGCGAGCGATGGCGCGCAGGTGGCGGTGCTCTACCGCGCGGTCGCGCCGCGCGACATGCGCCTGATCACCTCGTCCGATCGCGGCGCGACGTGGAACCAGGCCAGTACCGCCGGTGCGTTCAACTGGGACATCGAAGCCTGCCCGCACGTCGGTGGCGGCCTGGGCTGGTCGGGGCCACCCGCCGCGCGGCGCCTGCATGCCGTGGTCTGGACCGGCGCCGAAGGCGTGTCCGGCGTCCATCACGTGATGACCAGCGATGGTGGGCGCACGTGGTCCCCTCCACATCCCTTCCCGCTTCCCCGCACGCGCCAGGCGAGTGTCACCGGCGATGGCGACCGGGTGGTGGTCGCCTGCACCGGCGATGACGGCAGCGGCGAAGCCATCTGGTTCCAGCGCTCGGCCGATGGCGGCGCGACCTGGGAGCTGCCCCAGCGCCTGTCGGCCCTCGGCCGTGCGGTCGCGCATCCCAAGGCCGTCACGACCTCGCACGTCATCCGCGTGTTCTGGAGTGAGAAGCCGAGCGAGGGCGGCTGGACCTGGGCGAGCGGGGTACCCTAGCCCAGGGGCGTCACAGCTGTCAGCGGAACTCCTGCGCTCGCGGTCGCAGCTACCGGTGATGATACCAATCCTCCATCACTCATGGCTCACCTCGAGAAGAAGGCAGGTCCAAACCGCAGAGGACGCAGAGGGCGCAGAGATATGAATTCCTCGGCTCTGCGCCCTCTACGTCCTCTGCGGTTTGATATTCCCAGCCTTCTCGCCTGGCAGACGCGTGGTGGAGGATTGGTATGACAGGTGACGGTCGCGACAGCGAACATCGACCTGACAAACCCCTGACGTGTGCCTGACAAGGTGCTGACCGGGAGCTGACAGAAGTGGGGCAAGCAGGGATCTCCCGCAGCGGACGATGCCATGACGCGGACCTGGGAACGATGTCCTGCATCGCCGCGCCACCAACACCCCTCCCAGGGAAAAAGGACTTCATCATGAACGCCATCCGCCTCTTCGCACTCCTCGGCCTCGTCGCCTTCACCTCCTCGGCCGTGACCGCCGCCGAAGGCGACAAGCCCAAGCGCCCGAGCCTCGAAGAACTGGACGCCGACAAGGACGGCGCCCTGTCGAAGGCCGAACTCGAAGCAGTGCCGGAGAAGTACCGCACCCGCCTGCTGGAAAACGACGCCGACCAGGATGGCGCGCTGAACAAGGAAGAGCTGGCCAAGGCCAAGGAAGCCGGCGAGAAGCGTCGCGCCGAGCGTGAGAAGAACGGCGGCGGTAAGCCCGAAGCCAAGTGATCGGCTGAGCCACCCCCCGGGTGAGGTCCGCGCCCCACGTCAATGCGACGTGGGGCGCGGTTTTTAACCACCTGGAATCTCAACCAGCACGCGATCACCGTTTCCCACCCCGCGCCCCGGCCTATGGTCCGCCGCCGATGGCCACGACCGACATCATCCTGAGCACGCTCAACGCCCGCTTCAGCCATGCGGCGATGGGCCTGCGCTATTTGCTGGCCAACCTGGGTGAGCTGGCACCGCGAGCGGTGATCCAGGAATTCACCATCCATGATCAGCCGGCGCAGATCGTCGAGCGCCTGCTGGCGCAGTCGCCGCGCATCGTCGGTTTCGGCGTCTACATCTGGAACCTGCACGAGACCCGCCGCGTCGTCGGCATCCTCAAGAAGATCGCCCCCGACATCCAGGTGGTGATCGGCGGCCCCGAGGTCAGCCACGAACATGCCGGCGAACCGCTGGTGGCGATGGCCGATGTGCTGATCACCGGCGAGGCCGACCTGGCCTTCCGCCAGGTCTGCGCCGACCTGCTTACCGGCATCCCGGTGCCGAAGGTGGTCGACAGCCCCAAGCCCGATCTCGCCGCCCTCGTGCTGCCCTACCATCTCTACAGCGACAACGATCTCGCCCACCGCCTGATCTACGTCGAGGCCAGTCGCGGCTGTCCGTTCACCTGCGAGTTCTGCCTATCCTCGATCGAGAACGGCGTGCGCACATTCCCGCTCGAAGCGTTCCTGGCGGCGATGAGCGACCTGCTGACGCGCGGTTGCCGGACCTTCAAGTTCGTTGACCGGACCTTCAATCTGAGCCCACGCATCGCCGCGGCGATCCTCGAGTTCTTCCTCGATCGCTGGCGCGATAATCTTTTCCTGCATTTCGAGCTGGTGCCGGATCGCCTGCCGGAAGCGGTGAAGGCGCTGATCAGCAGGTTTCCCGCCGACGCGGTGCAGTTCGAGATCGGCATCCAGAGCTTCACCCCCGCGGTCGGCGAACTGATCTCCCGGCGCATGGATCGCGGTCGCACCGAAGCCAACTTCCGCTGGCTGCGCGCCAACACCGGCGTGCACATCCATGCCGACCTCATCATCGGGCTCCCAGGGGAGACGGTGGAGACCTTCGCCGCCAGTTACGATGCGCTCCACCATCTCGACCCGCAGGAGATCCAGGTCGGGATCTTGAAACTGCTCAAGGGCACGCCGCTCGGGCGTCACCGCGATGCGTTCGCAATGCGCTACAACGCCGAGCCGCCCTACGACCTGCTGGCCAGTCGCGACTTCGATTTTCCGACCATGCAACGGCTCAAGCGTTTCGCCAAATACCACGAACTGTTCGTCAACAGCGGCAAGTTCCGTGGCGGCGTTGCGCGCTTGATGGCGACGCAGACCTCGCCCTTCACCGCGCTGCTGGCCTTCTCCGACTGGCTGTGGGCGACCACTGGCCAGGAGCACGCTTTCAGCCAGGTGCGGCAGTATGAGCTGCTGCACGCCTACCTGCTGACGCTTGGCGTCCCCGCCAGCGACGTCACCGCGACCCTGGCCGAGGATTTCCTCGTCACCGGTGCGCGCAAATACCTCCCGGAGATCCTGCGCACGGCGGTCGAGCGACGGTCGACACCCTCGGCAGTCTGAACGCGTCCTGGGGAGCGGCAGGCTTCAGCGCGATGCGGTGAAGCGAGCAACGAAGAATCGGCCGCAGAGACGCAGAGACGCAGAGGAAGGCAATGCTGGGTCTTTTTCACCTCTGCGTCTCTGCGTCTCTGCGGCCAAGTATCTTGGCTTCACAGCAGTGGGCTTCAGCCTGCCGGAATACCACCAGGCTGACGCCCGCCCTCCCGGCGCTGCGCCTCAACAACGCTTCCCGCCCCTGGTATGTCTGTCTCCGACCCAGGATGCCCCCGATGCTACGAATGCTGCGAATACTCCGTGCCGTCCTTCCGCTACTGCCGTGCGTGCTGTTCGCCGGGGAAGCCCTGGTCGAGGACGCCGCCGCCCGCGCCGCGCTGCCCGAGTTCCAGGTCATCCCCGCCGCCACCACCGCCGAGCTGACGCCGGCGCAGGGCTGGCCGACCAGCGCTGAGCTGCGCGGCTGGTCGCGCTCGCTCGGTGGGCCGGGCAGCGCGCGCTACTCGTCGCTGACGCAGATCACCAGCGCCAACGCCAAGGACCTCCAGGTCGCCTGGACCTACCGCTCCGGCGACGGCAAGGAGAACGTCCAGTGCAACCCGATCATGGTCGATGGCGTCTTCTATACGCCGACCCCTGGCCGGCAGATCGCCGCGGTCGACGCCGCCAGCGGCAAGGAACTGTGGAAGTCCGACCTCGGACTGGCTAAGGCCGGCGGCTACGACGTGCCGGCGCGTCGCGGCCTGCTGTACTGGCCCGGTGATGCGACCAACGGCCCGCGACTGATCTTCCCAGGGGGGAAGGCCGTCATCGCCATCGATGCCAAGAACGGTCGGCTGGTAGAGGGCTTCGGCACCGGTGGTCGCGTGCTGTTGCCCGCCGGATCCACCGCCGGTGGTGCGGTGTGGCGGAACGTGCTGGTGATGCCCGGTTATGATCGCGACGTCTACGGCTTCGACGTGGTGACCGGCAAGGCGCTGTGGACTTTCAAGACCGTGCCGGACGTGGGCACGCTCGGCGGCGACACCTGGATCAACGGCCGCAGCAGCAACGCCGCCAACTGCTGGGGCGGCATCGCCCTCGACGAGCCGCGCGGCATCGTCTACGTCACCACCGGCTCGCCCAAGCCCAACTTCGACGGCACGCGCCACCTCGGCGACAATCTCTTCTGCAACTGCCTGGTGGCGATCTCGGCCGAGACCGGCGCCTACCGCTGGCATGTGCAGGAGATCCGCCACGACATCTGGGACATGGACCTGCCGGCGCCGCCCAACCTGGTAACGGTGGAACGCGACGGCAGGCGCTACGACGCGGTGGCGGCGGTGAGCAAGACCGGCGTCACGCTGCTGGTCGACCGCCTGACCGGCAAACACCTGTTCCCCTATCGCCTGCGCCGGGCGCCGACCTCGAAGCTGCCGGGTGAAGTCACCGCGGCCTACCAGCCGTTCCCCGAACTGCCCGAACCGTTCTCGCGCGTGGACTTCGCCCGCGAGGACATCACCACGCGCACGCCCGAGGCCAAGGCCTTCATCGAACTACTGGTCTCGCGCGCGAATCTCGGCTGGTACGAGCCCTTCGAACTGAATCGCGCCACGCTCTTCACCAGCACGCACGGCGGCGCTGAGTGGACCGGATCGGCCGTGGACCTGCCACGCGGCCGGCTCTACGTCACGGTCAATCACCGGCCGAACATCATCACGGTGTTCCGCGACGACGATCCGGCGCCGGCCAAGCCGATGACCGGCGGCGAACTGACCTACATGACCTTCTGCGCCGCCTGCCACGGTCCCGACCGCCGTGGCGTCGGCCATGCGCCGCCGCTACGCGGGCTGCGCCACCGCATGGACGATGTGGCGATCCGCGCGCTGTGGCAGACCGGCCGCGGCAGCATGCCGCCGCAACCGCACCTGCCGGCCGACCAACAGCAACCGCTGCTCGACTTCCTGCTCTGCCGCGATCGCGGTGCGTTGCCGCCACCAACGGTGGATGGCCCGCCAAAATATTCCTTCGACGGCTACCGCCAACTGGTCGACCAGGAGGGCTACCCCGGCATCAAACCGCCATGGGGCTCACTCGCCTGTCTCGACCTCAACACCGGAAAGAAATTGTGGCAGGTGCCGCTGGGCGAATACCCCGAACTCACCGCCAAGGGAATCGCGAAGACCGGCACCGAGAACTTCGGCGGCGCCATCGTTACCGCTGGCGACGTGGTCTTCGCCAGCGGCACCAAGGATGGTCGCATCTACGCCTTCGACGCCACCAACGGCGCGGAGGTGTGGTCGGCGATGCTGCCCTTCGTCGGCAGTACGGCGCCGATGACCTACGAGGTCGCCGGCAAGCAGTACGTGGTAATTCCGTCGACCGGCGGCGGCAAGCTCAACGCGCCAGCGGGTGATGCATGGGTGGCATTCGCGCTGCCGGCGAAGTGAGAGTCGGAAGGCCGTCGATTGCCGGAGAGATATTCACCACAGAGTACACGGAGAGCACAGAGCGGAGGAACCGGGCACGATACTCCTCTGTCCCGCTGCTCCTTCCTCTGTCAGCTCTATGCGCTCTGTGGTGAATCTCGGCTGTCCTCCCGGGATGTACTACTACTTCGCCGCCACCACCATCGCCGGTGCGTCCACTGACAACGCATACTCCACCGCCTCGCCGAGGGCCTGCCAGCTGGCCTCGATGATGTTCTCATCGACGCCGGTGGTGCCGATCGACTTGCCGTGGTACTGGTGCTCGATGAGGACGCGGACCTTGGCGGCCGTGCCGTCGGCGCTGTTGACCACGCGCACCTTGTAGTCGACCAGGTTGAGGTCGGCGAGCTGTGGGAAGGACGGCAGCAGTGCCGCCATCAGCGCATGACTGAGCGCGTCGACCGGGCCGTGGCCCTCGGCGGCGCACAAGCGGGTCTCTTTGCCAACGTCGAGCTTGACCGTCGCCTCCACCAGGTCGCGACTGTCCCCCGGGGTGCCCAGGCCGTGGATGCGGTAGTGGTGCAGCTTGAAGGTCGGGACGAACGCGCCGACCTGGCGACGCACCAGCAGGTCGAAGCTGGCCTCGGCCGCCTCGTAGCTGTAGCCGGCGTGCTCGCGCGCCAACACCGCGTCGAGCACGCCCTTCAGCACCGCGTTGTCCTTCAGTTGCGGATAGCGCTCGGACAGTTTCGCCTGGACGTTGGAACGCCCCGACAGCTCGCTGATGAGGATGCGCCGCTCGTTGCCGACCGATTCCGGCGTGACGTGTTCGTAGGTGAGCGCGTTGCGCTGCACCGCGCTGACGTGGATGCCGCCCTTGTGCGCGAACGCGGCACGACCGACGTACGGCTGGTTCACCGGGCCATGCACGTTGATGCGTTCCCACACCACGCGGCTGATCTCGGTCAGGCGCTGGCGATGACCCTCGGGCAGACAGCGGTAACCGAGCTTGATCTCGGCATTGGCGATGACCGCGGTGAGGTCGACGTTGCCGCAACGCTCGCCGATGCCGTTGATGGTGCCCTGCACCTGGCGCGCGCCGGCCTGCACCGCGGCCAGGGTGTTGGCCACCGCCAGCCCGCCGTCGTTGTGTACGTGGATGCCGAGCACCGCCGTGGGCAGGCGCTGGCGCACCACCTCGATCGCACTGGTGATCTGGTGCGGCATGGTGCCGCCATTGGTATCGCAGAGGATCAGGCGCACCGCGCCGGCGGTGAAGGCGGCTTCGAGCGTCTTCAGCGCGTATTCGGGGTTGGCCTTGTAGCCGTCGAAGAAGTGTTCGGCGTCATAGAACACCGGCCGGCCGCTCTGCTCCTTGAGGTAGGCCACCGAGGTGCGGATCAACTCGAGGTTGTCCTCGAGCGAGATGCGCAACGCGTCGGTGACATGCAGATCCCAGGTCTTGCCGAAGATGCAGATGACGTCGGCCTGCGCCGACACCAGCTTCTGGAGATTGGGATCGTCCTTGGCCGCATTCTTGGCGTGGCGGGTCGACCCGAAGGCGGTGACCTTGGCGGTGGTGAGTTTGAGCAGCTTGACCGCTTCGAAATACGCCTCGTCCTTGGGGTTCGAGCCGGGCCAGCCGCCTTCGATGTAGGCGACGCCGAACCAGTCGAGCGCCTTGGTCAGGGCAAGCTTGTCGTCGAGGCTGAGATTGACGCCCTCGCCCTGCGAGCCGTCGCGCAGCGTGGTGTCGTAGATCTCGAGGAGCGTGGGAGTGTCAGTCATGGTTGGTTTCGTTGGCCCGCGTGCCGGGTGTGGAGAAACAACACGGCCACTTGCGGTCTGCAGGCAAGTGGCACATCAGGCACACGGGGGAAGGACTTGCTGCGGGACTACGGGTGACCGCTGATAATTCGGATGCGGGGGAGTCGCAGCATGGGCGGGTTTGTAGCTTCCTCACGGCAACAGGCAACTGGGAGCCGGGTCGCATTGAACCGGGATGGTCTGTTTCCACGGTTTGGGCTACCCCCCGACTGACATCCCCATCTGGCCCACGAGTTGGATCAGTGGCTCGAAGAAGGCCACATGGCAGCAAGCGGCATAGAGCAGAAGACTGACGAACCACACCGTGGTCGCTCCTGCGGTCCAGGCCACACGGTGGCGCAAGATCAAGGGGACGGTCAACAAGAGGCCCACCACCACGTGCACCGCTGGCACCTGTGCCAGGACCGTCATGAGCGGCACTAGGACTCCGAGCTCCTTAAACAGCTGCTCGAAAATCGGCCCTGCTCGAATGAATTGGACCACTGGAATGACCGTTAGCAGGACGAGGCCCGCAGTCGCGCCTAGTGACGGCCCATCCCAGCGCCATTCAGGCATGTCGTCGTTCGCCGGATGTGAGTTCACCGCCACACCTCGCGGCCGTCACAATCCTACTATGCTCTCATCCACGCCACTGACCTTGATGGTGAGCTGGGTGGCGAGGTGATTGTTCAGCGAATCCTGGATGAAGTTCAGGGTGCCGCCGATCGACGAGGAACACGAACCACAGGCGCCGTGGTACTGCACGTACAGTTCATCGCCCTTGAGGTCGACCAGGTCGAGGCCGCCGCCGTCACTGGCGAGCGCCGGACGCACGTGGGTATCGAGCACCGCCTCGATGCGGCGGACCTTCTCGAACAGGCCGACATCGATCCATGGCAAGGTGGCGGCGACGCCGGCGCCGGCGGGCACCACCGCTTCGGCGACCGCCTTGGCCCCCTGGAAGCGCTCCAGGGCCTTGCGCAGGACGTAGAACGGCTGGTCGGCATCGGGATGGTTGGTGGCGACCTGGTCGAGCACCGCGCCGCCATCGGCGTCGCGCAACTGGCTGTCGGCCTGGCGCGGAGTGAAGCGCGCGGCGTCCTCGAGGGTGCGGCCGATGGCCTGCTCGGTCATCAGGTCATACGCCGCCAGCAGGCCTTCCTTGGCCGGCGTACGGAAGCGCGCGTCCTTGACGATGCCGGCGTTGTCCACCAGGAGCGTGAGGTTGATGTGATCCGGGGCCTGCGCCGCGCCATGATCGGTCGAGACCAGCTTGAGGCCCTTGGCCGAGGCATCAGCCTCGGTCAGCTCACCGACGTGGCGCGATGCCGCCAAACGGGCAATGGCCTTGGCACTGAGGGCATGGGTGGTGGCGAGCGGCGGGTTCACGGTGGCAGTCCTGGCGGGGGTGCACCGTAGTAGGCGATTCCATGGGGAACAGGAGGCAATGGCCCTGTATTCGACGGGGTCGATCCACCCCATTCCGGCCGGTTGAGAACCGGCGATCTCAGAATCAGACCTGCCACCCCGGACGCGGCTGACGTTGCAGCAGCGCATTGGCCGCCGCTGCCTGGGCACCGGTGACCAGGCCGGTGGCAGGATCGATCGCCAACTCCGGGCCGATGGCCATGGGCGAACTCTTCAGATCGGTGCCGTAGTCCTTGAGCAGGGCGAGCATGCGCTCGACGTGATCCCCAAGCAGGGCCCGGCCGCTGGGGGCGGCGGCGACCGCGGTCGCGTCCCCCGCGACGCCGAGGCGGAGCGAGGCATTGCCCACGTGCGCCAAGCCGGCAGTGACCACCGAGGTCGCGAGCGGTGCGCGCAGCATCCCAGGATCGCCAGCGCGCAGGGCGGCGATGAAATTCGCCTGATGGGTCCCGCCGCCATCGCCCTTCCATTCCCGGACCAGCTTCCCGGCAGGATCGAAGAACGCTGCGCCGCCGCGTTTCGCCCGCAGCTCGCCCTGGGCGCACTCGACGGAGATCGCCGGTTGATCGAGACCATGCCAGGTGCCGGAGTCCTTGTTCTTCGGCGGCAGGTTCCGCACCTCGAACACCAGCGGGATGCCGCTGGCGAAACGATACCACGCGGTCATCAGGTTGGCGGTTTCGCCGGCATCGTTCCAGACGAAGCGGCCACCAAGGCAGAGCGCCACCTGGGGAAAGCCAGGATCGCCCAACGCCCAGCAGGCCATGTCGAGCTCATGCGGGCCCTGGTTGCCGAGGTCGCCATTGCCGGTGTTCCAGACCCAGTGCCAGTCGTAGTGGAACTGCGGCCGCATGATCGGCAGGTCGGCGGCAGGTCCGAGCCACTGGTCGTAGTCCAGTCCGGCGGGCGGGGTGATGGGAAGGGCGGACCTGCCGATGCTCTTGCGATCACGGAAGCAGAACCCGCGCACGGCTGTGATCGCGCCGAAACGACCGGCGTGGAGATCGGCGAAAGCGGCGCGCAGGCCCACATCGCTGCGGTTCTGCGTGCCGGCGGCGATGATGCGGCCGGTGCGGCGCTGCACCGCGAGCAGGCGGAGACCCTCATCGATGTCGTGCGAGACGGGTTTCTCCAGGTAGACGTCCTTGCCTGCCTGCATCGCCCACGAGGCCAGCACCGCGTGCGTGTGGTTGGGCGTGGCGATCACCACCGCGTCGATATCGCGGTGCGCGAACAGGCGGCGGGCATCGGTGAAAGCGACCGGGTTCTCGTTCAGCGCCTTGGCCTCGGTCATGCGTTTGCCGAGCACCGCCGGATCGACGTCGCACAACGCGGCGACCACGACGCCGGGCACCTTGCGGAAGGATTTGATCAGGTCGTTGCCGCGGCTGTTGAAGCCGACGAAGCCCAGGCGGACCTTCTCGTTGGCGCCATAGACCCGGCGCGCCGAGCCGCAGCCGCCGATGGCGAGCGCGAGGCCCGCTGCCGTGGTCGATTGGAGGAAGCTACGGCGTGAGATCATGGCGTTACCCCTGTGAGTCGGACCTGCGACGACCGATATTCACCACAGAGCACACAGAGCGCACAGAGAAGCCAAGAAGCGAACGCTCGAGCGCGGATGCCTGCTCTCTGTGTGCTCTGTGTGCTCTGTGTGCTCTGTGGTGAAAATCTCTTCGGCGGTCAGTTTTTATTTCCGCAAACGGTTGATGGTGTAACACAGCGTAGGCTGGCGGATGCGCGTGCCGTCGGCGGCGTTGAGGTCGAGGCCGAGCTCGACGAGGCGGTCCTTCTGGATGCCGTCGATCACCAGCGTCGCGCTCAGGCCATCGGCGCTGAGCGTCACGCTGGTTACTTTCAACTCAGTCTCGTCCCGCTTCGGACTGCCGTACTGCGGGCCGTAGCCGTAATAGAAGCGCTTCGCCTTGTAGGAGCCGGGCCGCGCGCCGCCGACGGGATCGACCGGCTTGGTGAAGGTGACGACGAAGCCGTCCTTGGTCAGCGTCATGGCCTTGACGTCGAAGGGCATGGCGCCGGTGAAGGTGATGCGCTGCAGGCCTTCCGCCGGCTGCCCCCAGCCGCGCATGGTCTGGCCGGTGTAGAGCTGGGTGCCGTCGGGCGAGAACACCAGGCGGTTGTTGCCCGCGCGCAGGTCCTTGTCGACGAACTTGATGCAGGCGCCCTGCATCATGCCGTCGACCTCCTCCAGCATTACGCGCAGGATGCGCCCGCCGGCCACGTCGCCGACGAACATCTGCCCGGCGAAGGGCCCGAACTTGCCCTTGGTGTCGAACACCGGCTCGCTCGGCGAGTTGCACATGGAGCCCTGGGGGAACTCTACCGCCGCGCGCGTCCGCATGGCGTCGAGCTTCTCGAGCGGGTGCTTGAGCGGATCGTTGTCGACGTCGCTCGTGAAGTTCTTGTCCCACACCAGGCTCGAGGGGTGGCCGTAGAAGCCATCCTTGGTGACGTGGTAGAGCGGCGAGGTGCCGCGCCAATCGCCCTGGTTATCGGTCACCCACATCTTGCCGTCGGGACCGATGCCGATGCCGTTATTGGCGCGGAAGCCCTTGGCGTAGGGTTCCAGCCTGCCGTCCGGACTGATGTGGACGACCCAGCCCTTCCAGTTCGCGCCCGAGAAGTTGCGGCCGCGCTGACCGATCGGTGAATAGGTGCCGCGGACATTGGTGAACACCGGGCCGTTGTGCGAGGCCGTGCCGATCGCCAGCCACCAGCCGTTCTTGGCGTTGGGACCGTCCGGCGCGAGCATGTTGGTCTCGTGGTAGTTGCCGGTGATGCCCCAGTCGTCGCAGATCACCTGGTAGCTATCGGCGATGCCGTCGTTGTCGGTGTCCTTCACCCGCACCAGATCGTCCATGGTCGAGATGATCATCTCGCCCTTGGAGACCACCTGGAGTCCGCAAGTGTTGTGCAGGATGTCGTCGCTGAACGAGCGCCAAGCGAACTTGGTCGGATCGGCCTGCGGCTTGGCGATGAGGATGCCGTAGCGGCGCATGGCGACCGCCAGCTCGCCCTCCGGCGTGAAGCCGAGGCCGCCCACCTCTGGCGCGATGTGGTGCGGGAAGGTGATGGTGTCGACCGCATAGGACTCGCCGGCGGTGAGCGCCAGCGACGCACCGATCAGGAGAGCCAGATTACGGGTCAGGCGGGCGCCCGTGTGGCGGGGGGCGGATAAATGGGGCTACCCCCATCCGCCCACGGCTGTGGCGGCGAAGCCGACGACGCCGAGCCACGACCAAGCCCGTGGGGGCAGGCCCGCAGCGCCGCGGGGGCGAAGCCCACGTGAAAATAAACGCATAGTCATTCCTTCTCCTCCACCTTGGGCTTGTCGCTCTTCTTGTCGTCCTTGGGCTTCGGCTTGGGCTTGGGCTTCGGCGCTTCGAGCACCGGCTTGTCGCCTGGTGCGATGGTCAGCGTGAACTGCGCCGCCTCGGCGGCAGTAAGCGTCAGCGTGCCGCCGGCGCGCGTGCCCTTGTCGCTGGTCATGCGTTCGGCGCTGTCCGCCGGTAGGGTGAACACCAGGCCCTTGGCCGCGCCGGTGGTGGTGTAGCGGCAGACCGCTTCGCCGGGCTTCGCTCCCGGGGTGACGCGCAGCGCGATCCGCGCCTCGCCAACGCGCCACTGCAGTTCGGGCACGCTCTGCGCCTTGCGGTAGCCGGTGAACACCGGCTTGCCCGCAACCGCGCCGGGAACCTGCAGGGGATCCGTGCCGGAGGCGCGCCACCACACCGGGCCGATGACCTCGGGCACGTAGCCGAAGCTCTGGCGCCCGCCCCCCGAGGCCGCGCCCCAGTACCTGGTCATGTCCATGAACGGACCGCTCCAGGTGTAGAGCAGGCGGCATTCGGTGGTGTCGAAGCAGTACGACAGGCCCTCGCCGAAGGACACCGCGATCGCCGACGGCACGCCCTCCACCGGCTTCTGCTCGCCGTCGACGTCGCCGCCCTTCTCCGGGCTGTACTTGGCGATCACCTTGCCGTGATCGTGGTGGGCGAAGACCGCCTGGTCGATGCCGAGCGGGGGCATGAAGGTGCGTATCAGCACGGGGAACGCGACGCTGCCCTTGGGGAAGGGCGTGACGCTCGACTCGCCTGGGGCGAACGGGCTCTTGAGGTTCTTGCCGATGAGCGTGACGGTGAAGTCGGCGACCGCCTCGAGGTCGGCCGGTGGCAGGATCGCGCCCCACGCCGGCATGCCTTTGTCACCGACGCCGTTGGTCAGTGTGCGCACGATGTCGGCCTTGGTGCTGCCGTGCAGGAACACCGTGTCGGTGAGGTTGGGACCGACCAGGCCGGCGCCTTCAGCGCCGTGGCAGGCGCTGCAGTAGACGGCGAAGATGGGCTGGCCGCGCGCCACATCCGCGGCCGACAGGCCAGCGCTCGCCAGCAGGCAGAGCGCGAGGCGGCGCAAGGTACGGGGTCTTCCCGCCTGGGAGGCCAGGGAGCAGAGGGCGGTGGGCGGAGTGATCATGGAATCCCGTCGTCGTACGTCGTCATGGTATGCGATACATCAGAACCAACGTTCAGCAGAAAGAGCCCGGACCCCGGACGTCCTTTCAATTCCCCGCTGCCTTGGCCTGGTCGCGGAGATAGGTGAAGGCCTTGGTGTAACCCTCGAGATCGCCACCACCACCGGCTTCGATGCTGATGCGGCCCTTCCAGCCGTGTTTCACCAGCACCGCGAACCAGCCGCGGAAATCGTCGCCCGCCACGCCTGGGAGCGCGCGCTTGGTCTTCTCGGCGATATGGAAGTGATGCAGGATGTCGACATTGCGATCGAGATCTTCGGGCACGTCGCCGCCCAGCACCATGTGGTAGAGATCAGCGGTGATGCCGACATTGGGATGGCCGGCGGCGCGCACGACCTCGGCGACTTCTTTGATGTTGTTGAGGAAATTGCATTCGCCCTTGTTGAGCGGCTCGACCGAGACGCGCACCTGCTGCGCGGCTGCCAGTGGGCCCATGGCCTTCAGCAGCTCGATGAACTGCTTCTTCGCCTCATCCATCGGGAAGCCGTCGGGAACCTTGCGCGAGCCGCCGCTGCCGAAGGTGATGATGTCGACGCCGACCGTGCGTGCCCGGCGGAAGGCGATATTGGCATAGGCCAGGATCTCCGCGTGTTTCGCCTCGGGACCGACCGACTTGAGTCCTGCCGGGATGAAGCTGTTGCAGTTCTTCACCGGCAGGATGGCGGCGCTGATCTCCGGTAGACGTTTGGCGAAGGCCTCGTCGTCCTTGTCCGGCATGAGCAGGGCGCTGACGCCTTCCTCGATGTAGTCGCAGCCGGCCTGCCTCAGCATCGCCCCCTTGCTCATGCTGCCACAGACGCCGAAGGCGAGTTGCGCCTTGGCGGCGGGAACTCCCACCTCGGCGGCCGCGAGCGCGGCGGGCTGCAGCCACGCCGCGCCGGCCGCAGCGATGAGAGCGAGGGTGAGGAAGCGCCGACGGGCGCAGGAGAGGGTGATCGACAGCCGCATGATGGGATCCTTCTTCAGGGTGGGGGTACCAGCCATCGTGCCGGCTGTTGAGCCTACGTCCGTGGCGATCGACGTGACCGATTCGGAAGCGGGCATTTGAGCCGCGAGGCGCTCGAAACGATCGGATTTCCCCAGTGATCCGCGCCGTCCGGTCATGGTTGGGTCAGCAAGCCCTGGCCGCGCAGCCAGAGCAGGAAACGTGATGGCCATGCCGCGGGCTCCCCCCCGCGCACGCCCAGGCCGAAACCATGACCACCTTTCTCCAGGCGCATGAACTCGTGCGGCACCCCAGCCGTGGTCAAGGCGGCGGCGAAGAGATCGCTGTTGATGACCTTCACACCATCGTCGGCGGCATGGACCAGGAAGGTCGGCGGCGTCTGCGCCGTCACGTGGCGCTCGTTGGAGTAACGCTCGATGAGCGCCACATCGGCGCCTTTACCCAGCAGGTGGTCGCGCGAGCCGCCATGCGCGGCCGGCCCGGTGAAGGTGATCACCGGATAGATCAGGGCGGCGAACGCCGGCCGCTCAGTTGCCGTACCATGCGTTGCCAAGGTCGCGGCCAGGTGCCCGCCGGCGGAGAAGCCCATGATGCCGATGCGCTTGCCGTCGAGCTGCCACGCCGTCGCCCGCGCCGTGGCGATCCGCATCGCCTGGCGCGCGTCCTGCAACGGCACCGGTTCCTGCTCTCCCGGGGCACCACGAGGCAGGCGATATTTCAGGATCAGCCCGGCGATTCCCTGGCTGGCCAGCCAGGTGGCGACGTGGGTGCCTTCCTTGTCGTAGGCCAACGAGCCGTAGCCGCCCCCTGGGCAGATGATCACCGCTGTTCCGCTGGCCCGGGTGGGCAGCACCGCGGTGAGCGTCGGCCGGGTGACATTGGTGAAGGAACGGTCTGGTTTCTCCGGCGTGCCACGTTCCTTGCTGAGCTCCTCGCCCCAGGACGGATCCGGTTTGAGCTCGGGCCACAGGTCGACCACCACTGGCTCGGCCGCCGTGAGCGCCGTGAGCGCTACCATCAGGACCAGGCCGTGGAGACGCCGCACGGCACCGTGATCACTGATGGACTTCATGCGCGACGCTCTCCTGACCTGTATCTACCAACGCGGAAATCCGGCGCTGATAGGAGAGTTGTCGCCGCGCATGGTATTACCGTCACCGTGATGGCCGCGCCGTCACGACCGTCGCGCACTGCGCACCGACGCTTCACGGCTTGGCGAGCAGTCCCTGCTTGCCCATCCACGCCAGGCAGCGATCCGGCCAGGTCGCGGGTTCGCCGCCCTTGATGCCCAGGCCGAAACCATGGCCACCTTTCTCGAAACGCGCGAACTCGACCGCGACGCCGGCCTTGGTCAGCGCCTCGGCATAGCGTTCACTGTTGGCCACCTTGACCGCGTCATCGGCGGCATGGGCGAGGAAGGTCGGCGGGGTGCGAGCGTCGACCTGGAGGTCGTTGCTGTAGAGCTTCACCCGTTCGGGCGTCGCATCCTTGCCGAGCAACGCCTTCGCCGAGCCGCTGTGGCCGACCTGCGGATCGAAGGTGGTGACGGCATAGATCAGCACGCTGAAGTCCGGACGGCTGCCGACCTTCAGCACGGCGTCGCTCGCACCCGCATCCGCCGCGACCACGTGCGTCGACACCGTCGCGGCGAGGTGCCCGCCAGCGGAGAAGCCCATGATGCCGATACGCGCCGGGTCGATCTGCCACTCGGCCGCGCGCGCACGGATGGTCTGCACCGAGCGCTGGCCGTCCTGGATCGGCCACGGCACCTGGCCGACGGATTCCGCCGGACGTGGCATGCGATATTTCAGCACGATGCCGGTGACGCCGTTGGCGGCGAAACGCTGGGCCACCTCAGTGCCCTCGAGGTCATAGGCCAGGCCGCCGTACCCGCCGCCGGGGCAGATGACGATGGCGGCGCCGGTGTTCTTGTCCGCCGCCGCCGGATAGACCGTCAGGGTCGGCCAGCGCACGTTGGAGACCCAGACGATGTCGCGGTTCTCGTGTTTGCGCACGATTGACTGTTCCGCCCCGGCATCTGCCGGCGCCGCACCCGGCCACAGTGGAAAGGGTTGCGGTTCGGCGGCGAACGTCGCCAGGCAGGTGACGGTCATGAGGGCGAGTATGCGCGGCATCAGCAGGTTCCTGATCATTGCGGGAGGAAGCTGGACGACGGTCAGAGGTCGTAATCCAGCACTGCGACATCGGCGAGCGACGGCAGCAGGATCTTCACTGCCGCAACGTGGTCGGCATGGGTGAGGTAACCATCGCGGGCGGCGGCATTAGCGAAGACCACCGACAGGCCGTACTGGAAGCCGTGTTTCTTCGCCGCATCCTCGACGCTGGTCTGCTTGCCATAGGTCAGGCTGACGATCCCAGGGACCTTGCCCTTCAAGCCGACCAGCGCCTTTTCGATGGCGGCGGCCTGTTCGGCGGTGGTGTCCGCCTTCCAGCTGAACATCACCATGTGGTGGACCTGCTTCTCGGCGGCGCCGCACATCACGGCAGTCATCACCAGCACGAGCAGGGAACGGAAGAGGATGGACATGGGCAGGCTCCTGGGAGCGGTTGATGGTGCGTGCCCTAGCCCCTCTGGGCAATGGCCGAGCGGCCCGGAGCGGACGGGGAGATGGTACGCGTATCGTCTGGAATCGTTCACCTTCGAGAGTCCCGAAGGGACGACTTGCCGCCAGCCCTGCGCGAAAGCGCGGGGAATCGATCGTCATCGCGTGATGGAGTCCCGAAGGGACGACGCCCGGAACGGCGGCGCGACAGCGCGCTGGTCGTCAGCCCCAGAGATATCGCTCATCCCATGTGATGCCCTGTCGCACGAGGAAATCCCGGTACTCCTCCTGGAAGGTCCGATGCCGGTGATGCGCCTCCTGATCCTCGATGTAGGCGATCGTGGCCTGCTTGTGCGACGGGCTGATGGCGAAGGCACCGTACCCATCCTGCCATGCGAAGCCGCGCTGGTGGAAGAACTCGTCATTGACCCATTTCGACGACGTCGACTTGAGCACACGCAGGCAATCGCTGATCGCGCGGTCCTTGGGCAGCGACATCAGCAGGTGCACATGGTCCTCTATTCCACCGACCACGATGGTGGGGAAACCGCGTTCATGGGCGATCATCGCCAGCATGCCATGGAGTTTGCTCTTCCATGCCATCGCGATGGATGGCACGCGCAAGCTGGTGCTGAAGACCACGTGCAGGAGGCAATTCACGTAGGTATGTGCCATGGCGGAAGATTCCGGGCGACGAGCTTGCTCATCGGGGCATACGCGTCCATGCGGTTTCCCGGCCGGTGCTCAAGCACCGGCCACCGAGCGTCGTCCCGTTAGGACTCGAATCCGGGATATTATTCGGCATTCCCGGCGCTTTCGCGCCGGGCTGGCGGCAAGTCGTCCCTTCGGGACTTGGAGACCGGGTTAAACAACAAGGCCCGCCTTGCGGCGGGCCCTGGGTCGGCGTCAGCGGGATGTCGCCCGGCTCAGATCTGTCCGAGCCGCGCCGCGCGGCGCGCGTGGACGCGCAGCGGCAGCGCCTGCAGGCGGATGAAGCCGGTGGCGTCGCTCTGGTTGTAAGCGCCGCCATCGGCCTCCATCGAGGCGATCGCCGCGTCGTAGAGCGAGTGCGCGCTCTCGCGGCCGGTGACGATGATGTTGCCGCGGTCGAGTTCGAGGTTCACGCGGCCGGTGACGTGGCGCTGGCTGGTGGTCAGGAACGCGCTGAGCGCTTCCATCTCTTCGGTGTACCAGAAGCCGAAGTAGGCCATCTGCGCGAAACGCACGGCGAGCTGGTTCTTGGTGTGCAGCAGGTCGCGGCTGACGGTCAGCGCTTCGAGGTCCTGGTGCGCCGCGAGCAGGATCGAGCCACCCGGAGTCTCGTAGACGCCGCGCGATTTCATGCCGACGAAGCGCGACTCGACCATGTCGATGCGGCCGACGCCGTGCTTGTAGCCGATGGCATTCAGGTGCGCGAGCAGCTCGGCGGCCTTCATCTTCTTGCCGTTGACCGCGACCGGGATGCCCTGGACGAAGTCGACGCTGATCTTCTGGCGCTTGGCCTTCACTTCCGAGAGCGGCAGCGTGCGCTGGTACATGCGGTCGAGCGGACGGGCCGCCGGATCCTCGAGCATGCCGGCTTCGAAGCTGATATGCAGCAGGTTGTCGTCGGAGGACCACGGATCCTTCTTCGACGCCTTCACCGGGATACCCCATTTGTGCGCGTACTCGATGCACTCGGCGCGGCCCTTGATGACCGTGTTGAACTCCGGGTCGCGCCAGGGGGCGATGATCTTCACGCCGGGCAACAGGGCATAGGCGGTCAGCTCGAAGCGGACCTGGTCGTTGCCTTTGCCGGTGGCGCCGTGCGCGATGTACTCGGCCTTCTCCTTCTTGGCGATGTCGACCATGTGCTTGGCGATGATCGGACGGGCCAGGCTGGTGCCGAGGAGGTAGCGCCCCTCGTATTTGGCGTTCCACGCGATGGCGGGGAAGACGAAGTCACGAACGAACTCCTCCTGCACGTCGCGGATGTAGCAGCGCGTGGCGCCGCTGTTCAGCGCCTTCTTCTCCAGGTCCTTGTACTTCTCCACCTGACCGACATTGGCGCAGAAGCAGATGACCTCATAGCCACGTTGTTCGAGCCAGCGCACCAGCACTGAGGTGTCGAGGCCGCCCGAGTAGGCGAGCACGACGCGGTTGTTGCCCTTCGCGGGGACGACGGATGCGGCAGCGGCTTTTTTGTTCTTGGCGCTGTTCTTGGCGGCGGTGGCCATGGGACGGACTCCTGAATCTGGGGGGCGCGGAGCCTAGAGGCCCGCCAGCGCGCGGGAAGAGGCGGGGAGGCGCATCTGGGCTGAACCTTCCTGTTCGAACCGCAGAGCGCGCAGAGGGCGCAGAGCTGAGCCACCTGCTGCTGTCCGATGCGACCCGCGTTCGACAGCGCACCGGGGGGTTTTCATCTGCGCCCTCTGCGCCCTCTGCGGTTTGATCTTCTCCGAGCATCGCGCGGTTCGACACCCGCCGATTCGAATCCGCTCGTTCCGGACTTGCGATCGGCGACTGTACGCGGACAACCCTGCGATGCGTTTAACCTTGCTGCGTCACGGGCCTGCGGTCGATCGGGAAAAATGGTCGGGCGACGATGCCGATCGCCCACTGACCGAGTCCGGCACCGACCTCACCACCGCCACCATCAAGGCCGCACGTGGTCTGATCAAAGCGGTCGAGATCTGGACCAGCCCGTGGGTGCGTGCGCGCCAGACCGCCGAACTTGCGAGCAGCCTGTGGAAATTGCCGCTGCGGGAAATGGATTGGCTGACCGGCGAATCGATGCCCGCCTCGGAACGCGCCTCACGCCTGCAGCCCCACACCGATGTGGTGCTGGTCGGGCACGAGCCGGATCTCAGCGAACTGGTGCGCTTCCTCTGCGGCGCCAAGATCGAACTGAAAAAGTCCGGCCTGGTGGTGCTCAAGGGCACTCCCCGCCAAGGCGAAATGGTGCTGCGCTCGCTGATGACACCGAAGCAGGTGATGGAACTGGCGGACTGACAGCGGAGGGCGGCTGGCCATCCATCACCTGGGAGTCCGCCGTGAATCACGACGTCGATAAGCGCAGTGCTCCGTACCGCTGGATCCCCTCCACGGTATACCGCCTCCTCGCCGCGCTCGTCGCGCTCGTTCTGGCCGGCCTGGATCTTTCCCGCCTCACCGGACTGTGGCCCTGCGACATCGCTTGCCAGGGTGGCGCGCATTACCAGCAGATCGCCGGTGTTTCGCTCATCTGGCCCGCCCTCGGCGTCCATCTGCTGATCGCCGGCATGGCCTGGCGCGATCATCGACGCGGAGGCTGGTGCCCATGGTCCATCCGGCTGCTGTGGTCCACCGCCGGGGTTTCGCTCTTCTTCGCTCTCGTCGCCTGGAACCTGGGGCTGGTCTGTCCGTATTGCCTGGTCATCCACGGTGGTGCGCTGCTGCTGCTGGGCCTCGGAGCCCCCTTTCCCCGTTCCGTCCGCTGGTGGCATGCCGGGGCGTGGCTGCTGGCCGGCTGGCTGGTGACCAATGCGGTCTTCCATCATGCGGTGGTACCGGACGTGATGACGACGACGCCAGCCGCAACCGTGACCACCCCCGTCGCCAACGGTTCCTTCACCGCCGACCAGGGCCGCACCTACGGTGTTGCCACGGCGCGCCACACCCTCGCCATCGTCATCGACCTCACCTGCGGTCATTGCGCCGAGCAGTACCGGCCGGTGATGGCGGCGCTCGCGCCGGCCATCGCCGCCAAGCGCGTGCAGGTGGTGGTGCGCCATCTGGTACGTCCGAGCCAGCCCGCCTCACGACATGCCAGCGAACTGGTGGTCGCGGCGGCCGCCATCGGCCAGCACGCCATGGCGATGGACGTGCTGCTCGGCAGCAATCCCGAGGCCGGCTTCGCCGGTTTGAAGGCCCGCCTCGGCGAGGTCGTCGACCCGACCCGGCTCGACGCCGTCCTGGCAGCGGACGCCGCGGCGATCACCGCGCTGATCGCCGAGGACCAGCAGCGCATCGGCCAGTTCGGCATGGGCCCGCGCACACCCTCGGCGGTGCTCAGCACGGGCGGCCGGGTGATCAAACGTTGGAGTGGGACGCTGCCGGTGGGGGAGATCATCGCGGCGGTGGACGACGGCCTGTGATCGCCCGCGATCATCATCCCGGTTCGGAGCACCCTGCTCGGCAGCCGTGGCCTTTGACCTCCTCATGTCCGACCGACCTCGCATGCTCGCCGCCAGCGACGTCCCTGCTCCACCTTCGCACCTGAACGACCATGGCCAAGAAACCACCCACCTTCGCCTGCACCGCTTGCGGCGACACCTTCACCCGTTGGGCGGGACGCTGCACCAGCTGCAGCGAACTGAACACCGTGAAGGAGATCAGCGCCAACGAGGCGCAGGTCGCCGCCAAGGGCCGCGACCAGGTGCGCGCCGCCGCCACGCTCGAGGCCGAATCCGCCGATGCGCCGGCAGCGCATGAACGTCATCCGCGCGTCGGCAGTGGCATGAGTGAGATCGATCGCGTGCTCGGCGGCGGACTGGTCCCGGGCGGCGTGACCCTGATCGGCGGCGAACCCGGCATCGGCAAGAGCACGCTGCTGGCGCAGATCTGCGGCGCGATCGCGCGCTCGCTGCCCGTGCTCTACGTCACCGCCGAGGAGAGCGTCGCGCAGGTACGCGCCCGCCTGGAACGTCTGGGCGCGCTCGCGCCCCAGCTCAAATTGGCTTCCACCGGCGACGCCAGCGCCATCGCCGGCGCGATCAGCAGCGGCGAGCATCGCCTGGTGGTGGTGGACTCCATCCAGATGTTGTCGCAGGACGGCGTTGAAGGCGAACCCGGCGGGGTCTCGCAGTGCCGCGCCTGTGCCGCGACCCTGGTCGAGGCGACCAAACGCTCGGGCCGCCAAGGCCAGGATCCGACCTCGCTGATGATCGTCGGCCACGTCACCAAGGACGGCGGCCTGGCCGGGCCACGCATGCTCGAACACCTGGTCGACACCGTGTTGTCGTTCGAAGGCGACCGTTACCAGGACCTGCGGGTGGTGCGCGCGGTGAAGAACCGCTACGGCTCGACCAACGACATCGCCCTGCTGCGCATGGGTGGAAGCGGGCTGGAGCAGGTCGCCGATCCCACCGGCCTGTTCATCGCCGATCGCGACCCCGGTGTCGCCGGCAGCTGCGTGGTGCCGACCATCGAGGGCAATCGCTGTCTGCTGGTCGAGGTCCAGGCGCTGGTCAACCAGACCGACTATCCGCAACCGGTGCGCAAGGTCGCCGGCGCCGACCAGAACCGCGTGGCGATGATCCTTGCGGTGTTGTCGCGTCGCCTGCGCATGCCGCTGGGCGCCTGCGACGTGTTCGTCAACGTCACCGGCGGCGCACGCATCCAGGAACCAGCCGCCGAACTCGCCATCGCCCTGGCGGTGGCCAGCGCTGGGCGCG
>JANPIY010000648.1:0-1562 GCA_031425255.1 Planctomycetota bacterium | reverse complement strand
ACCAGGCCAGCACGCTCGGCGTCGGTGAGGTCGCGCCCCATCGCCTGCTGGATGGCGCGGGTGATATCGGCGTCATAGACGAGCCCGGCGCGTTCGGCGGGTGACAGGTCGCGCCCGATTGCCTGCTGGATGGCCCGCGTGATGTCCGCCGCCTGCACCAGCCCGGCACGTTCGGCGACCGACAGATCGCGGCCCATGGCCTGCTGGATCGCGCGGGTGATGTCGGCGTCGTAGATCAGGCCCGCCCGCTCGGCCGGCGACAGGTCGCGCCTCATTGCCTGCTGGATAGCCCGGGTGATGTCCGCCGCCTGGACCAGCCCGGCGCGCTCGGCGACCGACAGATCGCGCTGCATCGACTGCTCGATGTCGCGGCGCACGACGGCGCCCTGCACCAGGGCGTCGATCTCACCATCGGACAGCAGGCGGCCGAGCCGTTCCTCTACTTGGCGCAGCACCGTGGCGCTCTGCACCAACCGCGCCTGGTCAGCGTCCGGCAGGGCGTTCAACGCCTCGGTGATGACCCGCACCACCTCGATACCGACCTTGACGTCGATCGAGCCGCCCAGGCGCTGGAGTTCCGCCAGGATCTGCGCGTCGTAGGACTGGGTGGCGGGCAGGTTCTCCAAGCTGGAGATGACGAACTGGCGCAACGCCTGGAAGTCGGTGCCGGAGGCATACATGCCGCGTCCGGCAGCGAGCAGCGAGTCGGCGGTCTGGGTGATGCGAGACAAGGCATCGCCGTCACCACCACGGGCCAGGGCCAAGTCCCGCCCGAAGGCGTTCTGTGCTTCGGTCAACCGGTCGGTGGGCGACGCACCGCCGGAAGCTCCGGCGCGCAGTCCATCTATAAAGGTACGGATGGCACCCCCGGTGCGCAGCAACGCGTCGCGCGCCTGCTCGCCGTAGCGGGCGATGATGGCGGCCCGCTCGGCCGCCTGCGTCTCCTCCAACTCCACCAGCAGTCGCGACTTCTCCGCGGCGGCGATTGCCAGCGCCTCCAGCTGCTCGGTGAAGGCCCGAGTTTCCTGCCGTGCCGCTTCGGTCTGCCGGGCCAGTTCGGCTGCCTCGGTGTTGCCCGCCGCGGTGAGCCGGCGCACCGCCAGTGCCACCTCGCCCTGACGCAGCGTCTCGGCGCGTTGCGCCTCCAGGGCCGCGATCTGGCGGACACGCTCGGTGTTCAGCTTGTCCTCGGCGAGCCCGTACGTGCGGGCGGTCGCAGTCGCCTTGTCGAACGCCGCATTGATGGCATCGATCTGCTGGGTAAAGGCCGGCAGCGGGGCTGTGCCGAGCTTGTCGAGTTCCGCCTGGGCGGTGAGCAGGCCGTCGACCCAATGCGCCAGCTTGTCCAGGCCGGAGAAAGACTTGCCTTCCAGCGAGCGGGTAAGGTCGGCATTGTCCACCGACGCGAAGCGCAGCCTTGTGTACGCCTCCTCCACCGAGCCGGCATCGGCCCAGGAATAGTCGGCGCCATTCTTGTTGCCGCCGATGATGCTGACACCACCCACCTGCAAGCCGCGCTGCGCCAGGTAGGCGTTGGTGGCGGCGACGACCTGCTCGGCCTG
>JANPIY010000647.1:0-1929 GCA_031425255.1 Planctomycetota bacterium | reverse complement strand
GCACCGCGGCCGCGACGTTGAAGCTCACCAGCGCGCGGGTGCGGGTTGCCGACGCCGGCACCGCCGAAGAGGCCGATCTTGCCGCCGCGGACGAAGGGGCACATGAGGTCGATGACCTTGATGCCGGTCTCGAGCAGTTCGTTGGTTGCGGCCTGGTCCTCGTACGACGGCGCCGCGCGGTGGATTTCCCAGTGGTCGCTGGCTTCGACCGGGCCCGCCTCGTCGATCGGCCGACCGAGCACGTCCATGATGCGGCCGAGCGTTCCCGCGCCGACCGGCACCACGATGCCCTTGCCGGTGTTGACGGCGACCAGGTTGCGGCGCAGTCCGTCGGTCGAGCCCAGCGCAATGGTGCGCACGATGCCGTCGCCGAGCTGCTGCTGCACTTCCAGCGTGATCTCGGTGTTTTGCACCTTCAACGCGTCGTACACCTTCGGCACGCTCTCGCGCGGAAATTCGACGTCGACGACGGCGCCGATGATCTGGACGACCTTGCCCTGGTTGGTGACAGCGTTCATGAGATTCCTTGCCGCTTCTATGTTGGATTTTGGCGATCCCGCCGGCGGGCCGAAGCCTGCCGGCGAGGGTTTCAACCGGTCACTCGCAACCGAGCGAGGCAACCGTCTGGGTGAACTGTTCGTCCGCCGCCTTGCACGCGAGTTCGAGCTGGCTTTGGTCCGGGACGGCTTTCCAGCCGGCGCGCACTTGTTCCATGCCCTGCTTCATCTGCGCGGCCGCAGCACCTGCCTTGTCGTAGCAGGCCGTGGCGCGCTTGAGGTAAGCCTCGCAGGCTTCCGGCAGTCCACCCGCCGCGCTCGTCGCGGCCCCGTCGTTCTTTTCGCATCCGGCCAGTGCCACGCCGGCGGCGATGATCAGCATCCACTTTGCAAACTGCTTCATTTCGGTTCCTTGGTTCGTTGAGGAATCCCCTGACGGAAGTCCGGAACGACCGAAGGCGCCGATTCGCGCGTCAAACGGCTGCCGCGCCACCCACGATTTCGGAAATTTCCTGCGTGATGGCGGCCTGGCGGGCCTTGTTGTAGATCAGGTTGAGCGTGCCGATGAGTTTGGTCGCGTTGTCCGACGCCGACTTCATCGCCACCATGCGCGCCGCGTGTTCCGAGGCGAGATTCTCGAGCGTGGCCTGGTAGACCAGCGACTCGACGTAGCGCTTGAGCACGTCGTCGAGGACGGATTCTGCGTCCGGCTCGTACAGATAATCCCAGTCGTGGCGCGTCTCGAGGGTGCCGGAAGCGGGCAGCGGCAGCAGCTGGTCGAGCGTGGGCTTCTGCGACATCGTGTTGACGAAGTCGTTGTAGGAAAGCACCACGCGGTCGATCGAGCCGGCGCTGTAGTTGTCCAACATCACCTTGATCACGCCGATCAGCTTCTCGAGCTGCGGCTTCTCACCCAGGTGCGTGACCGAACCCACCATGTTGACCTTGAGGCGGCGGAAAAACGCCGTCGCCTTCTGGCCGATAGTGACGACGTCGATCTCGGCGCCCTTGCCCTGCCACTCGCGCATGTCCGCCAGGACGCGGCGGAACAGCGCGGAATTGAGGCCGCCGCACAGGCCGCGGTCGGTCGACACGATCACGTAGCCGACGCGCTTGACCTCGGCGCGCTCGAGCATGAAGGGATGCGTGTACTCGGAGTTCGCCTGCGCGATGTGGCCGATCATCTGACGCATCAGGCGCGCGTACGGACGCGAGGACTTCATGCGTTCCTGCGCCTTGCGGATCTTGCTGGCGGAGACCATTTCGAGCGCGCGCGTCACCTTGCGGGTGTTCTGCACGCTCTTGATCTTCGTCTTGATTTCGCGGCCGCCTGCCATGGTGACGTAATCCTGTCTGTTACCAGCTACCGGTGGTCTTGAACTCTTCGATGCCCTTCTTGAAGGCACCTTCGATGTCCTTGTCCCACTTGCCG
>JANPIY010000646.1:0-1567 GCA_031425255.1 Planctomycetota bacterium | reverse complement strand
ATCACCACGCGCTCGCCCACGGTGAGACCGTCGCCGATGACATAGCCGTTGCCCTCGCTGGCATCGACCCGCACTGGGCGCTCGCTCAGCTTGTCACCCTCGCCGAGCACCAGCACGGTGGCGCCTTCCGGGCGGCGCCTGACCGCCTGCTGCGGCACCACGATGACGTCCTTGGCCACGGCCTGAGTGAGGCGGGCGCGCAGGTACATCCCAGGCAGCAGCAGGTGATCAGGATTGGGGAATTCGGCGCGCAGGATCACCGTGCTGGTGGTGGCATCGACCACCGCCTCGGTGAACACCAGGGTGCCGCGGTTCGGCAATTCGGCGCCGTCGGGGGACAGCAGCACCACGCTCGGCCGCTCCACCGCCTTGAGTCGGCCGCTGGCGATCGCCTGTTGGATGCGCAGCCGCACCGAGCTCGCCTGGCTGAGATCGACGTGGATGGGATCGAGCTGCTGGATGATCGCCAGCGCGGTGGCCTCACCCTGGCCGACCAGCGCACCCTCGGACACCAGCGCGCGACCGATGCGGCCGGAGATCGGTGCGGTGACCACGGTGTAGTCGAGGTTGAGCTGCGCCGTCGCCAGCGCCGCCTGCGCGAAGGCCACGTCGGCCAGCGCCTGATCGCGCACCGCCACCGCATCGTCGTGGTCCTGCTTGCTGATGGCGTTGGTGCCCAGCAACGGCTGGATGCGCTCGACCCGTACCTTCGCCGCGACGAGGGTGGCCTGCGCTTTCGCCAGCGAGGCCTGCGCGCTGCCCAGGGCGGCCGTGAGGGGACCTTGATCGATGCGGAACAGCACGTCGCCGGCGGCGACGTCGCCGCCCTCGACGAACTCGCGCTTGAGCAGGATGCCGGCGGCCCGGGCGCGCACCTCCGCCATCCGCGGCGCCGCCACCCGACCCGGCAGTTCATGGACCACCGGCACCGACCGGGCGGTCATGGTCAGGACACCGACCTCGGGCGGCGTCCCGGCAGGGTTCGCTGCGTGCGCGCCATTCCCGTCCTTGCCGCAGGCTGTCAGACCCAGGGCGACGAGCCCTGCGCACAGATGCAGTAGCAGAGGTCGAGGGTTCAGGCGACGCATGAGGTGGTGCTCGGTGGGATGGCCGCAGGGCACCGACCATCGGTCCGGTACGCACGAGGTGGCAGACGAGGACCGGGATGGCGCTTGCGGCACTGCGTCCAAGAGGCTGACACGTGGGAAGTTGAGGTCCATACCATCGGGCAGGTCACACTCATGGCGGAGTCCTTTCCGCAACGCTCACCGGTCGCGGTCTTCCACAGTCCGCGCAGCGCTCGGCTCGGCTTACGGGCGGCATGTCTGAGCGCTGACGGACCACCTTGCTCCTGCGGGCGACTGGGGAATCCTTCGCCCATGCCGCCAATCCACCTCGCCGATGAAGCCGCCACCGCCCGCCTCGGCCGGCAATTGGCGGAGGTGGTGTTGGCGGGCGACGTGATCGCGCTCGATGGTCCGCTCGGGGCGGGCAAGACCACCCTGGTGCGGGCGCTGGTGGCTGGGCTGGGCGGCGATCCCGCCGAGGTCGCCAGTCCGACCTTCAC
>JANPIY010000645.1:0-1748 GCA_031425255.1 Planctomycetota bacterium | reverse complement strand
GCCAGCGTCGCATCAGGCTGATCCCCGCGCCCCGCGGGGACCGCCCCCGGCGGCGAGCGGCGCAGCCGCGACGTCGGACTGAGGCGCACACCGCAGCTACAGCGGCAACGGTATACTGATGATCACCGCAGTGCCTTCGCCCACGGTCGAGCGCACCGTGACCTCGGCGCTCAACTCTTCACGCAGGCGCTGGATGATCAGTGCGAAAGCGACCGGGCGCACGCCGCTGAGGGTGTTGTCCTCGTTGTCATAGGCGAGGCTGAAGACCAGCGCCTGCGCGGCCTGGTCGTCGAGCGCCTGCACCGCCGCGGCCGTCACCTGGCCCTGCGCCACCGCCAGCGCGCGCATGCGGGCCGGATCGATGCCCTGGCCGTCATCGCCGAGGGTGACCACCAGGCTGCGTTCCCGCCGCTCGACCATCAGAACGAGCGCCGGCTGCGGCGGCTTGCCGGCCGCGGCGCGCTGTTCGGCGCTGTCGAAACCATGGTCGCAGGCGAAACGCAGGATGTGCGGCAGGATCTGGTTGAGCACGTCGACGTGCGCCTGATCGACCGGGACCTCTTCGCCCTGGACCGAGAAACGGACTTCACCTCCGCGCCGGCGCGCCATCGGCACCACCATGCGGATGGTCGGAGCCAGACCGATGCGGACCGGTTGGACCATCAGGCCGGCCAATTGCACCAGGGTCGAACGTTTGGCCACCCGCAGTTCGCGCTGGGTGCGCGGTGCGGGGCCGCCATGGCTCGTGCGGTGGTGCGGCAGCACCTGGACGACCTCGTCGTCATGGCTCAGCAGGGCGCGGAACTGGCGGTCGATGGCCATCACCGCGGCTTCCAGATCGGCGACGCCATAGCGGCAGCGGCGGACCTCGGCGTCGCTGAGGTGGGCCATGCCCAGGTAGCGCACCAGTTCCGCATCGAAGCTGCGCGCGGCCTGTTCCAGGCCAGCCAGTTCGAAGATCTCACCGCCCAGGCGCATGGCCCGCACACAGCGCTGCAGATCGTTGAGCTGGACCCGATCCGGGGCCGCGCCCATGCGCCCCGACAACTCGTTGAGCTGCTTGACCAGTCCACGGATGGCGACCAGGAAACCGTGGAACAGGTCGACGTCCTCGGCCATGGCCTTGAGCTGCTGATAATCCGCCTGCGAACGTTCGGCCTCGGCCGCGAGGCGGTGTTCGTGGGTGATGTCGCTGATGGTCACCAGGACGCCGCTGGCCTCGACGTCCCCGCCCGCGGCATCCCGGCGCAGGCGGCGGGTCGTGCGGCCGTGCTCCATGCTGTAGAACTGCAGCCGCAGCACCGATGGCCCGGCCGCGCGCTGGACGGTGACCGCCTTGACCGGATTGATGCGGTCGAGTTCGTCGCCATCGATGGTGCCGGCGCGCACGATGGCCAGGAAGTCGGACAGCCGCCGCCGCGTGACCAGGCCCTGCGGCCCTGGGGCCAGCAACTCACCGAGATCGAGGCCATCGAGATCATGCCGGCCGAGCAGCTCGCCGGTGGCGCTGGAACGATCGGGCTGGATGCGGCCGAGCACATCGAGCGACAGCAGACCGATCGGCAGGGTATCGAAGATCATGCGCATCGAAACGTTGCGGCGGGAGATCTGTTCGCGCCAGCCACGTTGCGAGGCGAGCAGGCGGTTGATCTCGCGGCCGATGTTACCGACTTCATCGGCGCCCGATTCATCGACCAGGTTCTTCTGGTCATTGGTCTGGGCGATCTCCGCCAGCCGCTGACCCAGCC
>JANPIY010000644.1:0-2352 GCA_031425255.1 Planctomycetota bacterium | reverse complement strand
CCGGCGGCCGGGTGGCGAAACGCAGGTCAGCCAGATCGTCACCCGCCTGGCCCTTCACCTCGATGGAGAATTGCCATTGCCACTGGATGAAGGAGCTCTTGAACACCAGCAGGTTCCAGCCCTGGTTCAGGGTCATGGCCGTTTTCACCTGACGTTCGGGTTCACCCGGCAATTTGCCTTCGTAGGCCGGCTTGCCATTCAGCCAGACGCCCAGGCTCCAGGTGCCGGCAAAGCCCTGGGTCCCGAGTTCCAGGTCGATCATCCTCGCACGCGCACTGTGGATCCAGCGGGCGCCGTACGCTTGCTGGCCGTGGGTGAAGAACGCCACCGCCGCGAGATCGACGCTGCCGTTGCGGTTCAAGCCGGTGTAATCGCTGCTCGCCACGTACAGGGCCCATGCCCCGGGATCGCCCAAGGGAAAGGCGACCGGAGCCTGCAATCCCTCGCCGACGATCAGGCGTTCGTCTACCGGCTGGCGATCGTCGGTGGGGCGGTAGGTGGAATTGTGTACCCAGCCGGCCGCCCTGCCGCGGCCGCTCGCGATGCGCCAAGCGGCCGGGATGGAGATGACCTGGGTCCGCGATTCGCCGCCGGCGCTGGCGTTCAGCCGGATCTGATTCTGTGCGCGCTCCAGCGGACCGCTGATGAGGAAACGTCCGTGGTCTCCCGTCAGGCTCGTAGGCTCCGACCGCCAACCCTCGGGCACCGACGGCGTGACCACCGCCGCCGTGGCCGCTGCCGCGGTCCAGCGATAGCTGATGGCGAACCGCTGCTCGGCGTCGTCGGGCGAGCCGGGGACGCGGGCCAAGGTGTAGGACAGCGTGGGCAGGCGATCGGTGGCTGGTCGGTACAGGCCGGCATGCGTCGTCAGCAGATGGTCCGCGGCGGCTGCTTCACCGAGTCCGCGCAACATGCCCACCGCGATCGCCAGGTGGCCGGCGCCACCCGGATGCACGAAATCCCCGGTGACGTGGAACTCGGGGTTGAAGGTCTGGCCCAAGGCTTGGAGCTCGTAGGTCGCGGCGCCGGTGGGCAGCAGGCGGAACCCCTGCTCACGCGCCAGCGTGGCGAGCCGCTGGTTCATCTCCGCCAGGGCCACGTTCTTTGGCGACGCGGGGTCCTCGGTGCAGGGGGTGACGGTGGCCAGCGCGATCACCCGCGGGTGGCAACGCGTGCGCACCACGTCGATGAGGTCGCGGTAGCGCGCGATCCAGGCATCGAAATCGGCGGCGGTGTTCGCCAGGGTCGGCGACAGCACATCATTCATGCCCAACATCATCACCACGATGTCGACCTTGCCGTCGAGCGTCTTGCCGACGTCGATCTCCTTGTCGTCGAGCGTGGAGGGCTCAGTGCGGCTGTGCTTCTCGACATGCTGCCAATGACTCACCGTCGAACCGCTGCCGCCGAGTCCGATGAGGACCGGGAGCGAGGTCGGCCGCACCTGGCGCAGGCCATCGCCGATCAGGGCGAGCCATCCGCCGCCTCCGCGGGCTCCCTGGGCGGTGATGCTGTCGCCGATGAAGACGATGCGGTCGCCTGCCCGGATCGCGGGGGTCTCTTCGCCGGCGTGCAGACCGGTGCTGGTCGCGCCCAGGAGGCCGATGGCGAGGACGGTGACGAGGAGCTGGTGGATCATGGGCTACCTGGGAAGGGGGACCGGATGATGGCGGAAGCAGTGCAGTGCGCCTGGGCAAAGGGGCGACTCCCTACCGGTCGACTAAAGCAAAGCAGCAGCCAGGGAGCAGCCATCGCCTGTGGCGGGATGGCGAGAAGCCGCCTGCCCGGGTGCCGGGTCCGGCTCATGGTCGACCCATGTCCAACGTTCTGCTCCATGGCGAAGTGGTCTACCACTACGCCTTCGACCTCGCCTACGAAATGCGGCGTGAGCCGCTCACCAGCCTGCTCGGCCACCCGGTGACGTCGTACACCGTCGATCCCTCTGGCCGCAATCCGCGGCACATGTCGTTCTATCAGCCGCAGATGGTGCGCCTGCCGATCATCGAGGGCAGTGGACCCCGAGGTCCGGTCGCGCTCCAGCGCACGCTGAAGATCCTGCACCTCGGCGCGCTGAGCATCACCGTGCGGGTGCCGTTCGCGGTCGAGCACCTCGCTGATCTCATCGCCTACCACGACCTGCGCGTTACCGGCGTCACGCTTTCAGACGCCATACGCGCCCTGGCCGAGGAGGTCCGGCGCGAACTCGCTCCGCTGCTGATCACACCGCACCCTGACCTCACCGCGGCGGTCGCCTACACCACTTTCGTCCTGACCGAGCCGCCGGCGTTGCCTGGGGAACCCTTCCGTTCCGAGGCCTGGCGTGTCCATCACCGCCGCGCCATCGCCGGGTTG
>JANPIY010000643.1:0-5770 GCA_031425255.1 Planctomycetota bacterium | reverse complement strand
ATCGCTGCGCGTCGCATCTGCGATTTGAGATCGCCTTCGGGTCGCATGTCGCGGGTGGCGTTGGAGACCATGCGGAGGAGTTCGCGTGCCTGGTGCCAGACGTTGAGTTTGGTGAATCGTGCCATGGTAGGCTCCTTGTGTGCCCTCGGCGCACCGGTCGCGCGCAGCCTGCAAGGGTCGGAGCGGAGTCTCCGGAGCGGAGCGCCCTTGCAGGCGAGCACGTCCGGTACGCTGGGGGCATCCAAGGAGCCGTCCTTATCACGTCCTCAGGCCAGCTTCGCTCACTCATGCAACGCCCCTGAAGTAGGACCGTCGTTCTGCAATTTAAGCTGGGCGCTGGGCGCTGGGCGCTGGGCACTGGGCACTGGGCGCTGGGCGCTGGGCGCTGGGCGCTGGGCGCTGGGTGCTGGGCGCTGGGCGCTATTCGGCAGTCGGCAGTCGGCAGTCGGCGGTCGGCGGTCGGCGGTCGGCGGTCGGCGGTCGGCGTTCGCCGTTCGCCGTTCGCCGTTCGCCGTTCGCCGTTCGCCATTCGCCGTTCGGTCTCCGGTCGGTGTCTTCCTTCCATCCCCCAGCCTACGGAGCGTGCTCGCCGTCAAGGCTTCCCTCGCTGCGCTCGGCGCTGCGCGGCCTTGACCGCTGCGCGCGCTCCTCCTGCCGGGTGATGAAAGGAAGACACCCATGGCTAAATGTCACAATCTCCACGTATGGCAGCATTCTCGCGAACTGCTCCGCATCGTCTCCGCTGCGACCGCAGAGATGCGGCCGGAGGGCGATCTGAAATCCCAGATGCGGCGGGCGGCCATCTCGGTTGCCAGCAATATCGCCGAAGGCGCCGAACGACCGGATCGCGAGTTCTGCCGATTCCTCACCATCGCTCTTGGTTCAAATGCCGAGGTCGAAGCCCAGGCGATCATCGCCGGGGATATCGGGTGCCTCGATCAGGCAACGATGGCCAGGATCATTGAAAAGACCGATCACATCGGACGGATGATCCGGCGGTTGATGCAACATATGTCGCCGGCCGGATGACGGCGGTATTCGCCATTCGCCATTCGCCATTCGCCATTCGCCATTCGCCATTCGCCATTCGCCATTCGCCATTCGCCATTCGCCGTTCGCCGTTCACCGTTCGCCATTCGCATTTGCACATCGCTCAAATGCGCATGGTCGCGATCAGTCCACGCAGGTCGCTAGCCAACTGCGAGAGCTGAGTGGCTGCGTGCTGGGTATCGTCTGCGCCTTGCGCGACGGCACGGGCGGCGTCAGCGAGGCCACCGACCTGGTTGGCGATCTCGCCGGAGCCCTGGCTGGCCTGGGTCAGGGTCCGGGTCATCTCGTTGGCGGTGGCGGACTGCTCTTCGACGGCCGCCGAGATCGACTGTTGGCTGGTGTCGAGGCTCGCGACGGTGCGTGAGATGGTGGCCAGGGCGGCGCTCACGCCTTGGACCTCGCCCTGGATCGAGGAGATCTGCGTGCGGATGTCGCCGGTCGCCGTCGCGGTCTGTTGCGCGAGATGTTTGACCTCGCCTGCCACCACGGCGAAGCCGCGCCCACTCTCGCCGGCGCGTGCGGCCTCGATGGTGGCATTGAGCGCGAGGAGTTTGGTCTGTTCCGCGATGGCGCTGATGGTGTTCACGACTTCGCCGATCTTCAGCGAAGCCGCGTTCAGCTTGGCGACCATGTCATCGCTCTCGCGGGTCTGGCGCGCTGCATCGGTGGCGACGCGGGCCGTCGCCGTCATGTTGCCCGCCACCTCCGCGACGCTCGCCGCCAGTTCCTCGGATCCCGCAGCCACCGTGGAGATGTTTCCTGCGACCCCCTGCACCGCTGCGGTGACGCTTCTCGCTTGCGCATCGGTCTCGGTCGAGGTCGCCACCAGTTCGGTTGCGGTGGCGGAGAGTTCCTCGGCCGCTGCCGATAACGTGGTGGCGGATTCGGCGATGCGTCCGACCAGCAGGCGGAGGCGGGCGACCGTGTCGTTGGTGGAGCGGGCCAGGTCGCCGACCTCCTGGCCCCCGATGAGCTCCACCCGGTGCGTCAGATCACCGCTGGCGACCGCACCCATGACCTGTCCGATCGCCTGGATGGGACGGACGATGGAACGCGCCAGCAGGAGGCCGACCAGGGCGGCCACGACCAGGGCGATCAGGCCGGTGACCGCCTCGATGACGAAGAGATGATGCACCCCGGCCAGCGCGGCAGCACGATCCTGGCGCACCAGCACGCTCCATCCGTAACCGGGAAACCCCAGTGACTCCTTGCGCCAGGCCCAGCCATTGACCTGCGGTGCCCCGGTGCGCCGATTGGACTCACAGGTGTAGCCGCGCGCGGTGTCGGTGCAGGCGATGGCGGTCACGGCGGCCTGGACGCCAATGGTGGCGAGGTTGACCTCGCGGCGCATTACCCCGGCGGGATCGTTGCCGTCGATCAGCACGCCTCCCGTGCGGTCGAGGAAGGTGATACTGATGCCCTGCGCCGTAATCTTCTCATCGATCTGCCGCTTGGCGGCGAGCACGACACGGTCCCAACTGGCGTAATTGGTCCACATGCCGACCACGCGATCACCGTGACGGATGGGCGCGGTAAACCGCAGGACTTCGCCGGGTTGACCGGTGGCGGTGGCGATCACCTGGTCGCGTTCGACATCGGCGTAGTCAGTACCGCCCGCTGGCGTCGTGAGGGCGGCAGCGAACCAGGGGTGGACGCCGAGCGACAGTCCGGTCAAGGCGCTCACGTTGGGCAGGGGCTTGCCGGCCAGATCGCGCGTGTTGGTCGCGACCACGTGCCCATCCAGATCGGTGATCACCATCAGGTCGTAGAAGTCGTAGAGATCGGTGTAGGCATTCGCCAGCGTCGTCAGCGCTGCCGGTTCCATGGCGATGGCGATCGGATTCATCGCGAAGGCCTGCACGTCGCCATAACGCTCGAACAGGTTGCGATACATGATGTCGAGGGTGGTGTCGGCCAGCATGGCGAGGGACGTGCCGGTGGCCGTCTCGTTCTCGCGTAACGCCGTCTGACCGGAAAAGAGCACCACCAACCCCATCGGCACGCAGGCCAGGATGATGAAGCACGTGGTGAGGAGCGTGGTCAGTCGGCGGAAGCGGGGCATATGATGCGACTCCGCCCCTACATACCCCTTGAATCGCCCCTGCCGCAAGGGTGCGACAGTGTCTCCGGCTGGTTGTATAAGCTCAGGCTTTGAGCAGCCGGCTGAGCCGGGCCAGGTCGAGTTCGGTGAGGTCGACGAAATCGGCGATCAGTCGTTCGCTGCGACGTCCAGCGCCGCGACGTCGGGCCAGGGCGAGCTGCCAATGAATGGCCTGCACCGCGTGATCGATGGTCTCGAGCACGTGGATCTCATCACCGACCGCGAGCTCACTGGTGAACGGTCTGACGCCCACCCGCTGCCGGAGAACGCGGTTGCCGCCAGCCACCCGCAGCAGATTGCCGGCCAGGAGCCAGGCACCCACCGCGATCTTGCCGGCTACGGCGAGAACGCCCTGGCGCACCACCGCGTCGCGTTTCTGCGCATCGGCGAGGCGTCGACGGACTTCGACCGCCAGATTCAGCACCGTGGTTTCCAATGACATGACGGTCTCCTCGCCGCCGGAGTGTGGTCTTCACCCGCGCCGAGCCATGGCTGAGGAACATGCGGACAGGACCGCAGAGTCTCTTGGCGGCTTGGGCTTCTAGCTGATCGGCAACCGAGTTCCTCGACGGCCATCTATCTCATGGAGGGAGATGATATTTGCCACTGAGCTCACAGAGCACACAGAGGCGCCCAGCTCTTCTCTGTGGGCTCCGTGAGCTCGGTGGTGAATATCGGCTGTCGGTCGCCGTTGAGGAAGTTGCCTGGAAGGGTGCCGAGGAATGAGCTGGCCGAGCCCGCTACTCCAATGCCCCCGACCATGCGGATTTGACGTTCTTGCCCAGCATGTTGGTGTCCTGCATGACGCCGTCGATACGTTGCCGCGTCAGCCCCAAGGGCGGCAGGAAGTTCTTCTCGCTGATCATGGCATTGAGATCGACCTGCGCCTGGTTGAGGAAATCGCGGCTGGTCGCCAGGCGTTCCTTGCCGTCGCTGATGCGCTGATATTTGCCGTTCTCGTTGATCCAGTCCACGATGCCCTTGATGCGTTCGAAACGTGGGCGATCGGCGGCGAGGAACTTCACCCACTTGTCCTGGACGCGACCGCATTGTTTCGCGACGTCGTCGCGGTCGTAGGTCTTGGTGACGATGAGGATGAGTGCGTTCATGCAGCCCTCGTCGTCGCCATGGGCGGCGAGCTTGTCGACGGCGTCGCGTAACTGCAGGTAGGACTTGTCGCGGATGTGACCGAGAGCGAGCGCCGCGGTCGGCTTCAGTTTGGGATCATCGAGGCCGGCGGTGAGCTTGGCGATCAGGTCGTCGCCCATGCGCCGCACCTGCACGGCGATGAGGTCGTCCTCGCTCGGCTTGCCATCCTTGGCGGGAGCCGGTTCGGCCAATGTGCTGATCAGCGACTTGCCCAGCACTTCGCCCATGAAGGCCTGATCGATGCCTTCCAGGTGCAGGCTGTCGATGTCCTTGGCGAGTTCGAGCATGGCATCGCGGGCGCCGAACAGGCGCAGACCGCGCACCGCGCGGATCGCCGCGCCGAGTTCGACCGCTGGAGTGGCGGCGCTGAGCTTGGGGGTGATGGTCTTGCCGAGGTCGTCGCGCTTGCGCATGTCGGCGGCGTTGTCGCCCATGCGCATGCCCGGCCCGCCGAGGGCCTCGATCGCCACCGCGCGCACCTCGTCCTTGGGATTACCGAACAGTTCCATCAGGCGTGGCAGATGGTCGGGAGTCGCCAGCGCGATGATGCGTTTGCCCACCAACGGGCGTTGCAGCGCGAGGTCGACCGAGGGTCCGGTCAGCAGGCCGATGAGGAAGCCCAGGTTGCCGACGTCGGCGAGTTCGGCCAAGCCATCCATCGCCGCACCCACCCGCAGCGGATCGCCATCCTTGGTCATCGCCACCTGATGCAGGAGGTCGGCGGCATTCTTGGTCCTGGCCTTCACCAGCAGCGCCATCGACGCAAGGGCGAGCTCGCGCGAGCCGGCGTCGTCCTTGGCCCAATCATTGATGTGGTCGGGCAGCAGATCCTTGGCGTGGTGATCGGGGCTGTAGACCGCGACCGCCGCCTGCAACGCCAGCACGCGTTGCTCGGGGGTGACGGTGGGCCGGCCGGTAGCCTCGCTGGCGAGGGGGCGATCGGCGATCTGCACCAGGGAACTGAACAGCGCGCGTTTGCGAGCCATGTGCACCTGCGCCTCCACCGGTCCGTGGTCGCCGTAGATCGCCGAGGCGACATGGCTGGGGCGGTCGCTGACCAGGTCGAGGTAGCTGTCGGCGGCAGCGAGCGCGGCGGGGTTGGCACCATCGTTCTTGAAGTCGTCGAGTTTTCCCAGGGCCATGCTGCGGCGGATCGGGCCGACGGAGAACACCGCCACCAGCACGACCACGGCGAGGGCGATGACGAGGTAGAAGCCGATGCCAGCGCCACCACGTTTGCCGCTGCGGGGGAGCGGACGGGCGGCGCTGGCTTCGCTCCGCACCACGCGCGCGCTGCCTTTGCTGGCGCCGGCGTTGGCGCGCACGGCCGGGGGATGTTCCTCGGCTGCTTCCGCTGGTGGGCGCACCGGCTTGGCGGCCGTCGTTGTGGCCTGACGCGCTGGGCTGGTGGTCGGGCGGCGGGCAGCGGAGCTGGCCCCGGGACGGGAGGACATAGCCATGGAATGGAAG
>JANPIY010000642.1:0-18985 GCA_031425255.1 Planctomycetota bacterium | reverse complement strand
AGTGCGCCGAGGCTGGCCGAGGCTCCAATCCATTCGATCGGAGCCAGTCAATGGATAAGGCGCAGCTCCTGGGGAGCGTCGGCTCATCCTCACCATCTTGTTTTGAAACAGAGCAGTCAGCTGGAGCGAACGGGGAAATATAGGCACATGGATTCCTAAGGGGCGGAGGACCATGTAAATGGACCGCTTGCTTGCAAGCATCTCTTTGAATCACTGTGGAGTTATTCAACAAAGCAAGGTCCTATTTCATATCCACTGGTGCATTACGCACCGCGCGCGACCGAGCTCATGAATTCTTGGCCGATTATTTCTGAACTGTTGTTTGTTCGCGATATTGATCTCTTCGGTCGGGTCCAAAGCGCGCTGGTTTTTTCCATTTCGGATCACGGTGTCGTTTTTATGACCCTGTAGTTGCAAGCAGCACGCGAGCACGCCGATGCCAAGTGGCGAACGGGGCGAACGTGTGGGCGCGAAATGTGCAACCACCAGCGCGCGAATGCGCAGGGCGAACCCGCATGCATGAGCGCGAAAATGAATCCGTCTCCCTCCCATTGAGATTTCAGGGCTCAACACCGAGGAACCCGCCTCAGCGGTGCATGCGCTTCCAGATGGTGTCGAGCACGTGCGCCGTACCGATGGCGTTGGCGGCGGGGATCAGCGGCTGTGCACGGCCACGGATGACGTCCGCCATGTGGTCGGCTTCGATGGTGAAGATCCAGCCGCCGTTACGCACCACCACCTCCTTGGCCTTCCTCCCGCTCAGCTGCACGGTGATGACCGCGCGTTGCTGATCCGGCCACCAGGGGCTGGCGAGGTGGATGCGGCCCTTAGCGCCGACCACCTCGATGACGTTGGTCGGGATGCTGTGGAAGCCGACGTCGAAGTGCGCGAGCAGCCCGCTGGGAAACTTGAGCACGCCGGCGCAGGCGCGGTCAACGCCGGTGGCGGGATCGATGCTCCAGGCCGCGTCGATGCTGCTGGGCTCTTCGCCAGCGATCATGCGGCTGGCATTGATGCAGTAGCCGCCGACGTCGTAGAGCGAACCGCCGCGCAGCTGCGGATCGAGGCGCACGTTGGCACCGGTGATCGGCAGCACGCTGAGGTCGAAGGTGAAGGCGGTGCGGATGCAGCGCAGGTCGCCGATGACGCCTTTGGCGAGCAGCTCCTGCAGCTTGCGCGTCTGGGCATGGACGCGGTACATGAACGCTTCCAGCAGCACCACGCCGGCGCGCTCGGCGGCCGCGACCATGCGGCGGCATTCGCTGGCGGTCACCCCCATCGGCTTCTCGCACAGCACGTGTTTGCCGGCCTTGATCGCCGCCAGAGTGTCGGCGCAGTGGCTCGGATGCGGTGTCGAGATGTAGACCATATCGATGTCGGGATCCGCCAGCAGCTCGGCGTAGGAGCCATAGGCGACGGCGACTTTTTTCGTGCGGGCGAAGGCTGCCGCGCGGGCGCGGGTGCGGCTGGCGACCGCGTGCAGACGGCCGTGACGGGATTTGGCGAGGGCGTCGGCGAAGACTCCGGCGATCCAGCCGGTGCCGATGATGCCCCAGCGCAAGGGTGTGGTCGTGGTCATGCGCGGCACGCTAGCCCGCACTGCGGCAGAAGCCACGTGCCGGGACCGCTGGACGGCGGCATCGCCTCAGGTGAACGTCGCCACCGCCTCGGCGACTTCGTTCATGACCTCGCCCTGGACCACGAACTCCAGGCCCCAATAGCCCTGATAGCCGGCGGCCTGCACCGCCTGGATGATGCCGCCGTAGGGGATCGCGCCGTCCTTGCGCGGGATGCTGCGGCGCGGCATCTCGGCGGTATGCAGGTGCGCGATCAGGTCGAGGTTGGCGGTGATGTCGTGGACCACGTCCTCGCCCATGCGCGACATGTGGTAGATGTCGTAGAGCACCTTCACCGCGGTCGATGAGACCGCACGCGCGACGTCGAGACCGTAGGCCGAGCGGTCCGCCTGGTAGTCGGGGTGATCCTGGTCGTTGAACATCTCGAAGATCAGCGTGACGCCGGCGCGCTCGGCGTCGCCGGCCAGGGCCTTGAGCCCGGTGATGACGTTGGCCTGCCCGACCGCATCGTCCTGCCCGTCGCGGTTGCCGCTGAAGAGGATGAGGTGCGGGATACCAGCCTGCTGGGCGGTGGCGATTTCGCGGCGGATGGCCGGCAGCAGTTCGCCATGCAGTCCCAGGCGGTTGAGCCCGACGGTCTTGCCGGGGCCGCTGAGATTGAGGATCGCCAGCCCGGCAGCGCGCGCCGCCGCCCAGCGGCTGGGATGCACCATCTCGACCGCGCTGATGCCCAGGTCGCGCAGTCCGCGGTAATAGGCCAGCGGATCGACGCCATCACGGAAGAAACACCAATCGGGGGCGCTCAGACGCATGCGTGCTCCAGGGGTGCGGCACCATCCACATGCCGGCGTGCCGGGCAATGCAGGTGCGCGCCCAATGCTGCTAACGAAGAGGAATCGGCCGCAGAGACGCGGAGACGCAGAGGAAAGCCAAAGCAGGGTCTTTTGCGCCTCTGCGCCTCTGCGCCTCTGCGGCCAAATATCTTGGCTTTACAGCATTGGGTGGGTGCGCGACGGCACCGCACGGACGATGGAAGCGCAACCGTGCTGTCCAAACCTGGACAAACCACCGACCGCCACAGGATCCCGCGATTCCCGTCCTCCCGCTCCCATGGAGTCGCGCATGTCCCTGCCGGATCAGCCTATCGTCAAGAAACCCGATCGGCTCTATCTGTACGTCCTGATCGGCGTGGTCGTCGGCGTGCTCCTCGGCCTGATGTTTCCCGACCACAAGGCAACCGCCGAGACACCGAAGGTCATCGGCATCGCGTCCCAGCTCAAGCCGGTCTCGGACGCCTTCATCAATCTGATCAAGATGATGATCTCACCCATCATCTTCTGCACGGTGGTGCTCGGCATCGCCGGCATGGCTGACATGCGCGCGCTGGGGCGCGTCGGGGCCAAGGCGCTGATCTATTTCGAACTGGTCTCCAGCCTCGCCCTCATCATCGGTCTGGTGGTGGCGAACCTGCTGACCCCTGGAGCGGGCTTCGATGCCAAGCCCGAGGATCTCGATCCGTCGAAAGTCGCGGGCTACGTCACCGCGGCCAAGGATCAGACCCTGGTCCAGCACCTGATGAGCATCATCCCGAAGACCTTCATCGATGCCTTCACCGGCGGCGGCAACCTGCTGCAGATCCTGCTGATCGCCGTGCTCTTCGGCTCCGCCTTGGCGGCGATGGGCGAACGCGGCAAGGCGGTGCACAACTTCCTGGAGGCGGCCAACACCGCGCTCTTCGGCGTCATGAACATGATCATGAAGCTGGCGCCGCTGGGCGCCTGCGCGGCGATGGCCTATACCGTGGGTGCCTTCGGTCCCGAGTCGCTGGTCAAGCTGGCCAAGCTGATGGGCGCGTTCTACCTCACCTGCGTCCTCTTCATCGGCGTGGTCCTCGGCGGCATCGCCTGGGCCACCGGCTTCAGCCTCTTCCGCTTCATCGCCTATATCCGCACCGAGATCCTCACGGTGCTCGGCACCTCCTCTTCGGAAACCGCGCTGGTGCCACTGATGGCGAAGCTCGAACGGCTCGGCTGCTCGCGCAAGGTGGTCGGCGTAGTGGTACCGTCCGGATATTCGTTCAACCTCGACGGCACCAACATCTACCTGACCCTGGCCGCGCTCTTCATCGCCCAGGCCCTGGGCATCGATCTGTCGCTGGGCCAGCAGCTGGCCATCCTGGGCGTCGCCATGCTCACCAGCAAAGGTGCCGCCGGCGTCACCGGATCAGGCTTCATCACCCTGGCGGCGACCCTGGGCGTGGTTCCGGACATCCCGGTGGCCGGCATCGCCCTGATCGTCGGCATCGACCGCTTCATGAGCGAGGCGCGCGCCATCACCAACTTCATCGGCAACGGCGTCGCCACCCTGGTGGTCTCACGCTGGGAGAACGAACTCGACCGCGAGACCCTGCAGCGGGAGCTGGCGGCCGGCAACTGAGGTGTCTTCGTGTGGGTTGAGTCCCCACCAGGGGGACCGGGTACCGTCCAAACCGCAGAGGGCGCGGAGGGCGCGGAGGGCGCAGAGCTTGGAGTCCCCCACTCTGCGGCCTCTGCGCCCTCTGCGGTTGGACCAGTCTTCACTGGTTCTTCCCGCTGAAAGCACCCACGGAATACCGCAGAGCCCGCAAACTCCCTATTTGGGCGCTGGCGCCGACTCCCTGCGGATCGACTGGATCACCACCGGTACGGTCGGGCGATCGCCGTCGCCGACCGCCACGTTGCCGATCGCGTCGACCTGCTCCATGCCGGTGACGACCTTGCCGAAGACCGTGTGTTTGCCCGCCAGGTGCGGGGTGTCGCCGAGGTTGATGAAGAATTGCGAGCCGTTGGTGCCAGGTCCGCTGTTGGCCATCGCCAGGACGCCACGCAGGGGTTTGTGCGAGGGCGGCAGCTTGTTGTCATATTCGTAGCCGAGCTTGGTGTAGAAATCCTCGAGCGTCATGCTGCGGGACTCCTTCAGCACCGCATCGAAGGCCTTCTGCTTGTCCTCCATCTTCGACTCCGCGGTGATGCCCATAAGGTCCATCTTCGGCCGCATCACCACGCGCATGAAGTCGCGCTGCATGTAGGCGCACTGGGGATTGAGGTCGTCGCCGACCATCGCCTTTTCGCTGTTCAGGCCCAGCGAGTGGGCGTTGATCTCGTCCTTGATCTTGTAGCCGGGACCGCTGCTGCCCTGACCGAGCGGGCAGCCGCCCTGGATCATGAAGCCCTTGATCACGCGGTGGAAGACCAGGCCATCGTAGAATGGCCGTTTGGCCTCCATGCCGGTCTTGGGGTCGGTGAAGACCTTTTCGCCGTGCGCCAGACCGAGGAAATTGGCGACCGTCACCGGCGCCTCGTCGTCGAACAGTTCGGCCACCACCGTGCCCATGCTGGTGGTGATCACCACGCGGGTGTGGCTGGGCGCGGCTTTGGCGGACTCCTCCGCGAGCAGGACGGCGGCGAACGACAGGACGGCCAGGACGAGCGGGGTGCGGATCATGGAACGGCTCCGAAACGGGTGGAGGGCGCACGCTAAGGGACGAGTGCGCCGGCACCAGCTTGCAGCGGGGCCGGCGAAACAGGCTCCACCTGAGGAACCGGCGTCGGCCACCAGGGCGATGATGAGATGCGACTCCGCCGCGTTTCAGGAGGTCCCGTCACCCGTGTCTATACAGAAAGGCCGTTCAAACCGCAGAGTCTCTTGACGGCTTGGCCGCTTCTAACTGATGCGCAACGGAGTCCCTCGATGGCCGCCTATCTCCATGAGGGGAGGGATATTCACCACGGAGCTCACCGAGCCCACAGAGGGTCACCAGCTCTTCTCTGTGTGCTCCGTGAGCTCGGTGGTGAATATCCGCTGTCAGTCCCCGTTGAGGAAGTTGCATGGCCGGCCGCAGAGCTGGGAATTTCATCTCTGCGCCCTCTGCGCCCTCCGCGGTTTGATCAGTCTCCGCTGGTCACGGTACCAGGACGAAGCGCACGCCGACCAGCAGGTGGCGGGTGGCGGCATCGATGTCGGCACGGTGGGCGGCTCGACCGAGCACCAGCGGATCGTTCCATGAACCGCCGCGCAGGTGGCCTGAGCTGGTGAGTTCGCACACGTTGCCGTGCAGGTCGTAGAGGCCGAGGGTGTTGGCGCTGCGGCCACCGACCGGACGGGCGCCACGGATGTCACCGGCGGTCTCCCACACCACCGCGGCGGCTGCCGCCGGCGCACGCAGATCGCCCCAGGCATAGAGGCCGGTGCCACCGCCGCGGCAGGCGAGCTCCCACTGCTCGTCGCTGGGCAGAGCCAATTGGATGCCGGTGGCGCTCTGATGCGCCTGGATCGCCGCCTGCGCGTCGAGGAGGTCGATCCCGATCACCGGATACTGGTCACCGACCCGCACGTCGTCGCTGCCATCGAGTGAAGCAAGCGCGGTCCACGGCGTGCTGCCGGCGATCACCTGCCACTGCGCCTGGGTGGTCTCGAACACCGCCAGGTAGAACGGCGGCACGCTGGCGGCGCCGGCCGCGGGATCGAGCACCGCACCGATGGCGCCGGCGCTGCTGCCCACCTGCCCACCCGGCACATCGACGCGGCGGAAGGCCATACGGGTGGTGCGGTAGATGGGATTGGTATCGACGTCATCGATCGTCGCGACCGCGACCGCCTGGCCGGTGGCGAGGTCGAGCACGCGGAAGGGCGCGCGCGTCGTGGACACGCCACCGCCGAGTCCGCCCGACCCGTTGGATTCGCCGGTGCCCGAACCGCCACAGGCGCCCAGGCCGAGGGCCAGCGCAACCAGCGTCACCATCACCACGGAGTGTCTCATCCCGCACCTCCTGGCGGGGTTCGCCACAGGACCTGGATGGTCTGGTGATCGCTGGTGCCGCTGAGCGGATCGCTGACCAGGATCTCGAGCTGCTGATGGGCATCCGGGGTACCGGTCGCGGTCCAGCTCAGGGTCGCGGTGGTCGCACCGGTCTTGGTCAGGATCACCGTCGAACCCGCCGGAGCCGCGACCACCGTGAAGCCGAGATCGGCTCCAGGGGGCAGGGTGCTGACATCCACCACCACCTGGTAGAGCAGCGGATCGCCGAGCCAGCCGAGGCGGGGTGGACTGCTGACGACCTGCGGGCGCGTCTCTGCCAAGCGCGCGGTGAGTCGCACCGTGGCGGTAGCTGGCGACGACCACAACCGGCCGTCGAAGACCCGGAAGGTGAAGGTCACCTCACCGCTCACCCCCAGCACGGGGGTATAGACCACCGCGCCGGTACTGGCGGTCAGCACCAGCGTGCCGCTGGACGGTGACATGACGATCTCCCAGGTCAGCGTGTCGTTCTCGACGTCGCTGGCGCCGAGCATGCCCGCCACCGCCACGCCCTCGACCGTCAACAACGTGGTGCTGGTGGCCACCGGCGGCGTGTTGTAGCCGACCGTGACCGTGGCCGTGGCACTCGGGCCGAGACCATGGCCATCGTCGACCGCGACGGTGATGAGGCGATCGCCGAGCGTCATCGTCGCGGCCACGTTCAGGTAGGTGAGCGTGCGCAGCACGGCCTGGTAGCGGGCCACCGTATCGCTGCCGGTGAGCGTCAGGGTGGTGGTACCGGCGTCCCAGGTCTTGCTGATCGCACCGGCGACCGTCACGTCGACCGACTCGGCGCCGACGTCCTGTGGATTGGTCAACACGATGGTCGCACCGACCACCGTCGCCTGATCGCTATCGGTGACGGTCAGCGCCGCAGCATCCACCGCCGCCGCCGCCGGCGATTCATTATAAAAGAACGTGGTGTAGCCACTGCCCGCCGCCGGACCGTTGAGATCGACCAGGGCGTGGATCGGCGTGCCGATGCTCAGATCGCGCGCACCCGCCGCGGTACCGGCCAGCGGTTGCAGGCCGACCGCATCGGTGATGCCGGTGGTGGTCACCAGATAAACCCCCGAAGGGCTGCCCGCGGTGATCGCCGCCGCGGCGTAGGTTCCCGCCGGCGTGAACGACGAGCCGGCGGTGACGTCCATGCTCACCGTCTGGCCGCTCTGATCAGGGATCACGCTGGAGGCGAAGGTGTCGCCCGTGACCGGCAACCCCAGATCGGCCAGGGTCAGACCGACCGCGGTGATCGGCTCGGAGAAGATCATCACCACGCGATCGTCGAGGCCGGCGCCGACCAGGCCCCCGTCGCTCCAGGCGACGGTCACCAGCACCGGGAGTGCGGCATCGCTGGCGGCAGTAGCGACACCTCCGGCCAGTGACAGAGCGCCACCGACGGCGCCGCCCAGCGTGGTGTTGCTGGCGACCTGCACGACCGGCGTCGCGCCGGTATCGCCGCTGCCGGTCTCGGTCAGCAGCACGTCCAGACTCGCATCGTTGGCCGCGCTCCCAGTGGCGTAGCCGCTGACAGCATACCCCGACACCGTGACGGTCAGGCCGGAGAAGGCATCGTTCAGCGTCTGATCGAACCCGAGGCGGATGCGATCGATCAGGCCATCGCCATCCGCGTCGACGGTGATGCGCGTCAGCACATCGGGAGCCGCACGCACGCCCATGGTGACGGTGGCGATGGCGCTGGAGAAGGTGTTGTCGTTCAGCGTGACCTGCAGGACGCGGCTGGTCAGGTCCGGGGTCTCCCCGGCGGTGCTGAAGCGCAGCGCCCGCACCAGGGCTGCAACGGCGACCGGGGTCGCCTGGCTGGTGGTTAGCGCGATGCGGAGGTCGGCGCCGGCGACTCCGGTGTCGGTCGCGCTGATGATGCCGATCACACTGCCGCCGAAAGTGATGGTGGTGCCGCCCACTCCGATCTGACCGGCGCCCACCCCTGCGTTGGCGACGCTCAGGGTATCCGCCGCGGTGACGGTGGTGGGATGCACCAGCAGGTAGCCGCCACCGAAGCTGGCATCGTCGGCATCGCTGACGACCCCCGCGGCGCCGCTGTCGATAGCCACCGCACCAGCGTCCTCGCTGAAGACCGGCGCATCGCCGTCGAGATTGGCGATCGCCGGCACGGCCTGCTGCGCCAGCAGGCGCACCTCGTTGGGGGTCAACGCGCGGTTGTAGACCCGCACCTCATCGAGCTGGCCGTCATAGCGTTCATTGGGAGGTACCCCCTCGGTCGCCCCGAGCATGAAATCATTGGTGGTGCTGGTGGTGAGCGCGCCGAGAAAGGTCGTGCTGGTGTGCGTGAGGACGCCGTTGAAAGAGACCGCCAGACCAGCGGTCTGGTCGTAGCTGGCGGCGTAGTGCACCCAGGTGTTGGTGTTCCAGACCCCATTCCAAGGAAACGCGTAGTTGCGCAGGGTTCCGCCGACCCAGTAGGCCACCTGCGCGTTGGTGCCCATGGGCTGCAGTGCGGTGAAATGGCCATCGTGGCGCAGGACCGAAGACGCGGTGGTCTGCGCAGTACGGAACCAGCCGCTGACGGTGATCGCCGAGCCAGGAGTGACGCTCGCGGAATTCACCACGCGGACGGTGTTGGCGGTACCTGGGAAGGTGAGGCCATTCCCCAACCGCCCGATCGACCAGGTCGCGTTGGTGATGGTGCCGGTATTGCCGTTGCCCGAGCTATCCGCAGTCGTGATGCCGCTGCCTTCGTCCAACCCCCAGCGTGCGCCCAGGCCCTGGAACAGACCGCTACCACTGATGGTGATGACTGCGGTCGTGGCCGGAATGCCGCCGCCGATGGTGTCGCTCACGCTGAAGGTGAAGCCGTCGCTCACCTGTGCCGCCGTGCCGTGCTCGTAGCTCAGCAGGTGATTGTCGATGTCAGCCTGGGTGAAAGTCGAGCCCACGCCCAAGGCGATGCGATCATTGCGCAGATGTCCGTGGGCAGGCGTGCTCACCAGGGTGTAGACGGTCTGGCCCGCACTGAGATCTTCATCACGCGTGCGCAGGATGGTGTTGTCGATGATGGCCACGCCATCGATGGGCGCGGTGACACCGGTATTCAGCACCAGGATGATCGGATCGTCGATCGGCGTCACGGTGACCGCGATGAGCGCGAGGTTGGATCCGTTCACGCCATCGCTCAATCCCACACGGATGGTGTACGACCCTGACGCGGTATCGGCGACGGTCACGGCGTGGATCAAGGCGCTCACCGCGGCGGGCGTCGCGGCGACGGTGGTGAAGTCGATGCGCAGGTTGCGGCCGGCCAGACCGTCCACCCCGGTGGCGATGGTGCCGATGGCATTGCCGGCATAGGACACCGTCGAACCGCTGACGGTCATGCCGCCGGCGTTGGCGATAGCCAAGATCGTCCCGCTCGCGGGCGTCACGTTGTCGATCAGGAGCGAGCCACCGGCGAAGGTGAGATCATCGCTGTCGCTGACGATGGTGGCAGCCGACGGGTCGAGCATCACTGGCGAGCCCTCTTCGACTACCGTCAGCACGGTACCATGCAGACCGGCGATGACAGGCGCGGAACCGGAGGTCACCGCCAGCGCGGCGATCTCCGCACCGCTGAGATCGCGGTTGTAGACCCGCAGATCATCGAGCGCGCCATGGAATTCGCCATTTCCCGAAGGGCCGCCGGCCCCGAGCTGGAAGGCTCCACTGCCCTGGTAGTTGGCGCTCGCTGCACCGCTGGCGACGCTCGTGCCATCACGCCAGATCCGGCGCATCCTGCTGGTCGCATTGAAGGTGCCGACCAGGTGGTGCCAGGTGCCGGTATCGGTATAGGTCGGCGTGGTGTCGAGATCGTTGGAAAAGAAACCGAAACGGATCTTGTTGGTATTGATGTACCCGAAATGCAGCCCCAGGCTGGCGAGGCCGGTCCCCTGACCGAAGAGGTGGTCGGTGGTGCCGCTCCCATCGCGGCGGGCCCACCCAGCGATGGTGAATGAGCTGTTGGCCAACGCGATCCCGGCGGGGACATCGACGCGCTTGGAGAGGACATTGTCGAAGACCAGTGCATTGCCGAGCTGGCCGGCGCCCCATTCATTGCCCGTCATGCCCCCTGCCAGCGTGCCGGTGAAGCCGCCGCCGGTGGCGTCGCGGGTGGCAAGCGATGGGGCGCCCTCATCCAGGCGCCAATGACCGACGAGGCCGGAGCTCAAGCCGCTGCCGCTGGCGGTGAAGGTGACCGCGAACACGCCGGCATCGTTGCCGAGGCTGTCGCGGACGGACAACACGACATCGTCGTTGGCCTGCGCGAGGTCGCCGTGTTCGTAGGTGATGATGCCGGTACCGAGATCCGCCTCGGTGAAGGTCCCCCCTGCACCGAGCAGCGCCAGGTTCTTGCGTAGCAGGCCATGCGCCGGCACCCGGACCACGGTGAAGGTGATGTCGGCGGGCGTCTGCGCGGGCACGGCGGTGTCGGTGATCGCCAGCAGGGCGGAGGTCACAGCGCCGCTGGTACCGGCGACGACCGTGAGCCCGGTATTGGTGGTGACGCTGATGACCGTGCTGGAGGTCATCGTCACCGTCGCCGGCAGCGGCGTGATCACCCCGTCGCCGAGCGTGATGGTGAAGGTCCGCTGGCCGCCGCTGGTGTCGCTGTAGGTCAGGGCCCGCACCAGCGCCTGCACCGCCGCCGGAGTCGCATGGATGGTGGTGAAAGCGACCTGCAGATGGGTGCCGACGCCGTTCAGCGTGGTGTCGATGACACCGATCGCATTGCCACCCGCAGACACCGTCGCTCCGCTGAGCGTGATCCCGCCGCTGGTGGCGATGCCCAGCAGCGACGTCGACACGGCCGCACTGTTGTGCACCAGCAGGGAACCGCCGCTGAGCGAGAGATCATCCGCATCACTGAGCGTCGCGTCGCCGCCGACGTCGAGCGCCACCACGCTGCCATCCCCCGGATAGAGCAGGCTGGCACCGCTGACGTTCGTCAGCGCCGGCGCCGCCTGCATGCTGAGCAGTTTGGCCTCGCCGGCGCTGAGGGGACGGTTGTAGATGCGGATGTCATCCATCTGGCCAGCGAACAACGCATCGTTCCCCCAGTTGCTCTTGCCGATGTAATTGAGGGTTCGCGTCACGTTGGGAATGGCCGTCAGGTTGGCCACGGAGTTGAGCTGGGCACCGTTCTTGTAGCGGTAACAAACGCCCGTACCGGTAACCGTGACCAGATAATGATGCCAGGAATTGTTGGTCAGCACGCCGGTGTCGGTCACCCCCGACGGGGCGGTATTGGTATAGAGTTCCGCCCGCAGATCGCTGGTGGTGCCGACACGCTCATACATCACGTTGTTCGAGGGACCCCCATTTCCGAAATCGAGCAGGCGCGCGTAGCTGCCACTCGCGGTCGGCCTCGCCCACACGGAGAAGGTCAACCCGCCAGTGAAATCCGCCATGCCCGCCGGCAGCTGCACATAGGTCGAGGTCCCGTTGAAGGTCAGCGCATTGCCGATCTGGCCCGGGCCCCAGGCCGCGGTGCCGGTGATGGTGCCGGTGTAGGCGCCGGTGCGGTCGGGCACGCTGGCGCCGCTGCTCTGTTCGAACGGCAGGTAGGCGACCAGCCCTCCCGCCAGGCCGCTGCCGGCGACCGTCACCACCACCGTCCTGGTCGCGATCGGTCCGCCATTGCCGACCACCTCCAGCACCACGCTGTCGCTGCTGCTGGCGAGATCCGCGTGCTCGTAACTGATGAGCCGGTTGTCGATGTCCGCCTGCGTGAAGGTGCCCCCAGGCGCCAGGGCCACCAGGTTCTTGCGCAGGAAGCCGGAGACCGGCGCGGTGGTCACGGTGTAGACCACCTGCGCCGTGGTCGACCCGGCCTGGGCATTGAAGAGGTTGGCGGTCATCATCACCACCGCCTCGCCGCTGGCCACGCTCAGGCCGGTGTTCGCCGCCGTCAGGGTGAGGATCACGGTGCGAGTGGTGGTGTTGTCGATGGTCACCGCCGCGCTGAAACCGGTGGGCACGGTCACCGAGCTGAAGGTGCCGCTGCCCGTACCAGTGAAGGTGATGAGCGAATAGGTCCCCTCCACCAGACCACCGGCATCGGTGACCACCAGCGCACCGCCGAGGTTGACGTTGGAACTGGCGCCGGTGCAGGCCACGCGGTCGCTGCTGGTGCCCAGAGCGAAGGGATGGCTGCCGCCACCCGCGCTGAGGTTGAGGACGGTACCCGGCGCCGAGATGGTGAGCGTGGCCGTGCTCGCCGACCCCGGTGAAAGGATGCCGCCGTTGGCCACCGTCACCGCGCCGCCGATGGTGCCCGTGCCACCGAGGGTCGTGCCGTTGGCGACCGCCACCGCCCCGGTCGCAGCGCTGGTGTCGCCATTCACCAGCAGGGTGCCCGCACTCAGCGTGGTCGCGCCGGTGTAGGTGTTGGCCCCCCCCAGGGCGAGGGTGCCGCTGCCGAGCTTGGTCAGCGCCATGCCGCTAGCGCTCTCCCCCACGACTCCGCTGACGGTGAAGGTGCCGGTGCTGCCGATGGTGGCATTCGCCGCCAGCGTGACCGGGCCGGACCACGCGGCGGTACCGGTGGTCACCACCACGCCGGTGTTGGCGATGCCGGAGCCGCTGATGGTCAGCGGCTCCGCGCCGACCAGGACGCCGGCCACCGTGAGGTTGGCGCCGGCAGCGACCGTGGTGGCGCCGCTGGTGGCGCCCAGGGCGGTGGCGTTGCTGATCAGCAGGCCGCCGGCGGCGACCGTGGTGGTGCCGCTGTAGGTGCTGGCTCCGGACAGGGTCAGCACACCGGCGAGGTTCTTCACCATGCTCACCATGCCGGTGATGACGCCCCCGTAAATCCGCGCCGCCGGCTGGTTGAGCGTCAGAGTCGCGGGCGTGGCGCTCGTCACCGTGGCGCTCTGCGTGGACGTGCGCTGCAAGCCGGCCAAGGTCTGATTGAAACCGTTGAGATCGAGGGTGCCGGTGCCGAAAGAGGCCACATCCACCACCGCGGTGGTGGCGATGCCATCGTTCGCACCCACGAGCAGGGTCCCCTCGGATTGGTCGATAGCGGTGTAGCCGCTCCCGCCACCGGACAGCACCACCGTTCCGATACGGACCGTGACTGCGACGCTCGAAGTGATCATGCCGCTGACGGTCAGTACTCCTCCGGTATTCGAACCGAAATGGCCACCGACATTGGTGGCACCGTTAATGGTTATCGGACCGCTGAGGGCGCCCGAGGTAGGACCGACCTGGTCGAAGGCGCCGCGACCACTCAGACCGCCACTATTGAAAACGATCGCGTTGGCGATGGTGATGGCGGTGGTCAGCCGCAAGCCCGACGCATTGGTACCGGCGGTGAAGGTGAAGGTGCCGCTACCCAGGCTCCCAGCCAACGTCGGCGTCAGGTAGCCGTTCAGCAGCGTGGTGCCGCCGGAATGGAGGTTGGTGCCGCTGAGCGTCAGCGTGCCGGTCCCGGTCTTGCTCAGCATGCCGCTGCCGCTGATCACCCCGCTGAAGTCCGTGGTCGTATTGTTGCCACCGGCGGTGAGATTGCCGCTGCCCAGGGTGATGGCGCCGGCACCGCTGATCGAGCCCACGGTTTCATTGACGTTCGCCAGGTCGTAAAAGGCGCCGGCGCTGACCGTCACGGCGGTGGTGTTGCCCAGGACGTTGGCGGCGCCGTTCCGGAGCGTGCCCGCGGTGATGGTGGTAGCCCCGCTCCAGGTGTTCGCGCCCGACAGGGTCACCACGGAATTGAGCGCGCCATCCACCGATACCGTGCCGGTCCCGCTGACGACGTTGGCGACGACCACGGCGTCGGTGCGTTGGAAACGCAGGGTACCGTTGTTCACCACATCTGCGCTCCCCAATCTTCCGCTCGTGCCGCTGCCGACGATGAGGAAGCCCTTGGTCCCGCTGATCGTGGTGGCGCCGGCGTAGTCGTTGAGGCTGTTGGTCAAGATCACCGTGAGGCTGGTGCCGGCACCGTTACTGAGTGTCATCCCATTTGGGCCCGTGACCCGGCCGGCCACCGTGATGGACCCCACGCCATTGTTATTGGTGAATACCAGGGGTGCGAGGTTGGCGGTGATCGTCCCCGCCAAAACGATGCCGCCGATGTCGCAGCGGATGCCGGGGAAGTTGGTACCGAGCGCCGTGTTGCAGACGATGTCGTTGAGGATGCTCTGATTGGCGATCGCGTCGAACAAGATACCCGCTTTGTCGCTCGCGCTCTGGCCAATGGTGATGGTACCACGCCCGAACGGCCCGCTGGTGATGGCACCCGCCGTCCCTTGGGTGGTAATGGCCGAGTTCACCCGTAGGCGAGAACCGCTGGTCGTGTGCAGGAGGGTCAGCCCGCCCGAGAAGGTATTCGCACTGGTACCTGCGAAAAGCATGTTGCCGGTGTTGGCATTGGCGATGGCGACCGCAACGCTGCGCGTCGCACCATCCAGGACCAGACAGGAGATCGTGGTGGTGAAGGCCGACACCGTGAAGGTCGAGGTGCCGTTCCCCGCAGAGTTGTCGGTGATGATGGCGTCCACCGCGCTGGACGAGATGTTGCCGACACCGGCATTGAAACCATTGAGATCCAACACCGTGACGGCGGCCAACGTGAGCGTGGTGGCGCTGGGCAGCGCACCCGCAATCCCCATCTTCATGGTTCCGGCCGTCACCGCCGTGGTCCCGGCATAGGTATTGACGGCAGCCAGGGTCACCGCCGCCGCGCCCGTCTTGGTCAGACCGCCCGCGCCGTTTATGACCCCCGTGATGGTCAGCGGGCCGTTGGCCGCCGTAGTCAGCAGCAGCCCACCATTGGCGATGGTTTGATTCAGGGTGAGCGTGGCGCCCACCGTCGTGGTGATGGTCGGCGCCGCCGTGCTGAAGGTCACCGGCAGCGCCAGCGTCATGCTGCCGCTGGTGGCGTTGCTGACGAGTGCGCTCGCGCCACCGCTGAGGGTCACCGCATTGCCGCCGATGACGAAATCACCGGCGCCGGCATTGAAGGTGAGCGAACGGAAGCTCGATCCGCTGGGGAAATCGTTGTTCGGCGCCAGCGAGATGACGCCTGCGAACTGGAGGTCATCGCCGAACGCCGGCATCTGATCGAGGTCCCAGTTGGCCGCCGTCGTCCAGCGGGTATCCGCTCCCGCGCCGCCATCCCACACCCGCGTGGGCGTGTGCGCGATATCGTTGAGCGTCACCGTGGTACCGGTGTAGGCGATCTGGAAGAAGCGCCCCTGCTGCGTGAAGATCGAATTGTGGGCGAGCCCAGCGAATTCTCCGGTGACAGTCGTCGCGGTGATGAGGGGGTAGGCCCTGCCGGTCGCGGCATTGGCGATGCTCGCCACGGTCAGCGTGCCGGCACAGGTCACCGTGCCGGTGCTGGTGATGCGATCATGGGTCGGTGTCGTGCCGTTGAGGTCCACCGAGAAGATCGAGGTGGCGTTCATCGTCACCGTGGCAGTGCTCAGGTTGCCGATGGTGGTGCCGCCGGTGCCTGGCGCGAGGATGCCGCCCGCGCCCATGGTGATGGCCCCATTGACGGTGCCGGTACCGCCCAGCGTGGCACCGGTGCTGACCGCGACCGTGCTCGCGACATTGGTCGATCCGGTGACCAGCAGGGATCCGCCGCTGACCACCGTCGCCCCGGTGTAGGTATTGGTGGCGGCCAGGGTCAAGGAGTTGGCGCCGGTCTTGGTCAAGCCGCCGGCACCGCTCAGGACGCCGGTCGCATTGAAGGTGATCGGGCCGATGGCGGTGTTCACCGTGATGGTACCCGTGAGCGAGGTGGCGGCGGAGTAGGTGTGGTTGCCGGTGCCACCCGCCACCGACACCGTCGCGGAGGTGGCGGTGATCGGCGCCGGGAAGGTGAGGTTGCTCCCCCATGCCGTCATGGTCGTACCGCTGGCGAGCGTCACCGGCGCTGACGCCGCCCATTGGGCGTTCTCCGGCTGGATCGTGCCGGCGTTCACCACCACGCCACCCAGTCCCGTTGAAGTGTTCAGGATCGCCACGGTGGCAGTTCCGATCTTGGTCAACACATGGCCATTGCCCTGGTTGACGGTCGCGGTGTTGTTGCGCCCGATATCCACACGAAATGGGCCACCGATCGATGTGGCGCTCCCGAGCGTGATGCGGCGGAAGGCCGAGATGGCATCGGCGGTGCTGCTGAAGAGCGCACCGGTGGTGGCATTGATTCCGACGCCGTTGACGACGATGGGTGCGACGTAGGCCAGCAGATTGGCGCCGGCAACATCGAGGGCGGCGCCGGAGTTGATGGTGATGACGCTCGCGGCGACACTGCCGAAAGGACCATTGGTGGCGCCAGCGGTGGCACCCGCCCGGAGGATTCCCAGGTTGGCCGTAGTGCCGCCGGAATACGAATTGGCGGCGTTGCTCATGATCAGCGTCGCGGCGCCGTTCTTGACCAGGCCGCCCGTTCCGCTGACCACGCCGCTGAGCGTCAGCGGACCGTTCAGCTCGGCGCTGACCAGAAGCCCGCCATTGGCGATGGCACCGCTGATGACCAGGGTCCCACCGGCGGTGGTGGTGATGGTGGGCGCCGCGGTGCTGAAGGTCAGCCCCAGCGCGATGGTCATGGTCCCGCTGGTGGTCGCGCTGGTGATCGCCGAGGCGCCACCGCTCAGCACGATGGCGTTGCCACTGAGGGTGAAGTTGCCGGCACCGGCGTTGAAGGTGATGGAACGGAAGCTGGTGGCCGCAGCAAAATTATTGACTGCGGTGGTATTGGCTCCGGCGAAGATCAGGTCGTCGCCGCTCACCGGCGCGGTGCCACCCCAGTTTGCCGCGGTGGTCCAGTTGTTGTCTCCCCCTCCTCCGCTCCAGGTCGCGGCCTGCAGGGCCCCACCGCTACCGGCAACCCCCAAGGCCAGCGCGAGACACCAGGCTACGGCGCAGCATCCCCGTGGGGTGCGCAGCCGTGGCTGAGGGGATGGACAACGCAGTCGTGTCATCCCGTGGTCCTCCCGGCCGGCGGATCGACGCTGCGCGAAACGAAACGCAGCGGTTCGCGCAAGGCCGCCGCCAGATCAGGTGAACTGACCGCGATGACCGCGGCGGGTTCCGGATTGGCGGGTATGGGCGCGGCCAGGCCGGGCAACACGAGACCCGCGCAGTGGAGATGGGCCATGAGACGCACGCGGGTGTCCAAGCCCGCGGCACGATCGGCCACGTCGTGGGGTTCGGCCCGCACCAAAAGGGAATGCTCGAACGGGACCGCGCCGATCGCCAGCCCCCCGGGCAGTGGACCCGATCCGATCACCGCCAGCATCAGCAGCGAGCCGGGGGCCAGGCGCCGCAAGGTGCGGCCAGTCGTCTGCTTCTTCTTCTGAGCATCACTCAAGAGCATGGGCGAGTGTACTCTGGAAATCAGGATCGCGGCCGGCGCAGTTGAACGATGTTGCAGTCTGCGGAAATCGCACCGCAAACGTCGGCTCGAAGTGATGCAGCGCGTGCAGATTTATCATGCACATGGTGCAGCCGTCGCTGACGCGCGTGGCCGCGGCCGGAGTTTTATCCACACCGCCGTAGAAGGTTTGGCGCGGTCGCAGGCGCCCGATGACGACGGCGTTCAATAGCTCCAGCCCAGGCCGAGCAAAGCCACCGGTCCCGCCTGTCGCAGGTCGACCTCCAGCCCATCGCCCCCCAGGCGCGCATCGTCGTACTGCAGGCCGAGTCCACCGCGCAGATACCAGTGCGCGCCGCAGGCGTAGTCGGCGACCAGTCGGGCGCCGGCCTCGAACACGCCGCCATGGACGTCGACATCCGCAGCGCCGTTGATGCCGGCGATATGCAGATCGCCGCCGCCACCGCCCAGCCACCCCTCGACCCCGATGGTGAGGTCCTCCCGCAGCCGGTAGCGGTAGCCCAGTACGGCGCGCACCAGGAGGGTCAGATAGCGATCGTCCTGCGCGCTGGCATAGCCCCCGACCACCACCTCGAGGCCGGCGGAAGTGATGAAGCGCGAGCCGAGTGGGGCGTCGAGACGGATGCCGACACTGGCTCCGTACGCCAGGTCGAAGACCTCCTCGCCCTGCGTGGTGGTCGCACCATCGCGAATAACGAACTCGTAATCGGTCGGCAACGATTCCACCGCGACGCTGAACACGGTGCCGTCGACGGCTGGCGCTCCGTTCTCCAGCCCGAGCGCCAACAACGCCAGCAGGCTCGGGACCACGCGGCGAAGACCATGGAGGGGTGTGCGTACAGAATGGGAGGTCGTCATCAGGAGTCTGCCGCTGCCAGTCTACCCCGGAATCGCGCGCGCCGGTAGTTCGGATGATAGGGAAGGTTGATCAAACGGCAGAGAGCGCGCAGGGCGCAGAGTTGGGTCATTCTCGTCACTGCACTCTCTGCGGCCGACCACTCTTCATCGGTCCCTACCGGCAGAGAGAGGCCTCACCCAGAGCCACTCCCCACCGCTCCCTGCCACATCACCTGGATCGGCTGGTAGCTGCTGATGCCGCTGAGCGGATCGCTGACGATGAGTCCGAGCTGCTGGTGCTGCTGCGGGCTGCCGGTCGCGGTCCACGATACGGTGGCGGAGCCCGCACCCGTCGGTGTCACGCTCGCC
>JANPIY010000641.1:0-5860 GCA_031425255.1 Planctomycetota bacterium | reverse complement strand
GATCTCCTTAAAGATGGCTCGGCGAAATTCCCTCTGGTTTATTTCTGCCGTAAAAAACTCGCTAACGGTCCAACCGCAGCGGGCGCCCAGGGCACAGAGTTGAGAAGTCCCAGCTCTGCGGCCTCTGCGGCCTCTGCGGTTGGCACTGCCTTCTTGCGAGAGAGGGTATGAGACCCACACGAAACGCCGCAGAGCCAAAAAAGTGGACTTTCCATATCCCGGCGGACCGGCGATGAGCCACTTGAAATCACCATCGGTGATTTCAAGTGCCGGCCGGTGCCTGCTGCCGCCGATAGAGCGAGGGAGAGCAGCCGGTACGACGTTTGAAGATCACATTGAAGTGAGCCAGGTTGTTGAAACCGGCAGCGAAGGCGAGATCGGTGATGGCGCGATCGCTTTCCAACAACGTGCGCTGCACCTCCTGGATGCGCAGGGTGTGCAGGTAATCGACCACGGTGGTGCCGGTCAGACGGGTGAAGCGGCGGGCGAAGGTCGCGGTTGAACAGCCGCTGAGGCGAACGAGCTCATCGAGGCGGATCTCCGCGGTGAAGTGTGCGATGAGGTGGTCGAGCACGCGACCCATCGCACGGTCCTGCGCTGCGGTGTGCAATGCCGTGTGCGCGCGCGCCGACAACGGCACGGCGTCGCCGCCTTGGCCGCGACGCAAGACCTCCAGCAGCGCGATGAAACGTCCCAGACGAACGGTAGCGGGCTGGCCGACGAACGACGGCAGTTCGCTGCGCAGGCGCTCAGCGGTGGCACCTTGCAAGCGCAGGCCGTGACGGGCCTGGTTCCATAGGCGCACCAGCGCCGCGAGTTCCGGTGCAGCCAGCATGGTCGCGTCGGTGCGGAACTGCAGGGAGATGCCGGCGCTGTCGCCGCGCGCTTTCCAGACATGGGGAACCTCAGCGCCCAGCAGCAGGCAGTCCGGCGCCTGGAAGCGGCCGCTGTGATCACCGACCTGGAGGATGCCGTCGCCATGGGTGATGCAGGTCAGTTCGCAATCGGTGTGCGCGTGCCAGACCGAGCCCTTGCCGCGGAACGGAACCCTGTCACCGGCGTCATCCAGTACCCACATGTCGACCAAATCACGATCCCACAGCAGGACGCGCAGGGATTGACCGGCTTGGGTCGCGGGAAATTCGCTGTAGGGGGCTGCCATGGTGGGATTATCCCATCCTCGGCGTTGAATGATGCCAGTAGTGATCAGATACCATCAGTACGTGCAGGTATCCAGGAAGATGGCCGTGGCGGCCGGGCACCATGCCGGCCATTCCCACCTCTCCTTTGCCCTGCTTCAACCGCAGGAAGGACCTCCGAGATGCCCCCCTCCGCCGCTTCTGCCCCGCAATCCACCACCCCCCTATCGTGCCGCGTCGGTGATGCCTACCACGTCAGCGCCGCCGATCGGGCCACCTACCACGCGCAAGGCTACATCCGCCTGCCGAACGTGCTCACCGAGGCGGAGGTCGTCGCCATCGAGCAGGTCTTCGATCGCTTCGCCAACGGCGAGATCCCAGGGATGGGCCGTGACCTTTGCGACATGAGCGGCACCTACAACGACGCCTTCAATGATTTCGCCCTGATCAATGCCATGCTGCCACGGCGCTACCTGCCATCGTTGCGGGGCAATGTCTATGAACGCCTCAGCGAGTCGATCGCGCGCCAACTCTACGGTGACGACATGGGGTACGACTACGACCAGTTCCTCAGCAAGAAGCCGGGCAAGGCCCGGGCCGCCTTCGCCATGCACCAGGACATGGGCTACTGGCCGGTCGGCACGCCTGATACCCGTACCGCGACCTGTTCCCTGGCGATCACCGAATCGGTGCGCGCCAATGGCTGCATCGCTTTCGTTCCCGGTTCGCACAAGGCGGCGAGGCTGGTGCCGCATCGCGCGAAGGGCGCCGCCGATCGTTCCGATTCCCACACCCTGGAGATCGACCTCCCCGCCGGCACCCCGGTCGAGCACATCGAAGTGCCGCGCGGCAGCATCACCGTGCACGACGAATGGGTCGTGCATGGCTCGGGTGGCAACACCTCGGACCAGTGGCGCAAGACCTACGTCATCGCCTATCGCTCGCTGGCGACCATCGCGTTTGAACGCGCGCTCGGCTTCACCCATTCGCACAACGATCAGGTGCATTGGCAGACGGCGCTGGATCTCTATCAGCCCGGCTGAGGCCGATGCAGTCGATGGGGAACTCTGAGACACGGAGCTTCGCTCCGTGTTGTCATCATTCCTGGGGTTTACCGATGAGCGGGGGCGGGGTTGTCGGCTGCCCTCCCGGCTTCGACCTGCTGAAAATGATCTCCCACAGGACGTAGATCGACCACGTCGGCGCGAGTCCAACCCCAGGAATACATTCGACGAGCAAAGCCATCGCCAAGAGGCGGCTGCGTCCGAGCACCAGCCACAAGACGCCGGCGACGGCCACATCGAAGATGATCGGCAGCGATTCGCCCAGCAGGCACAGCGGCGGCGCATCGACCGCCAGGGCGATCAGCAGGGCGAGCAGTTTGCGCGACCAGGGAAGAGTTTCCGCACCCGGATCGTTCCGCTCGGTGACGAGGCCTTGAAGCCCTGGGAGCAGAGGCGAGGGATCGGTTTTCACGTGGCGGATGTTCGATCGCCACATGAGTCACACCAGCCCGTTCCCTGCGGTGATCCGCAGCGGTCGACAGCTCGTCAACCGAGGACCATCTCATTGACCAATGACGTCGCCCTCGCGCGGAACTGCCCACGCCGCCAGCGGCGCCACAGATCCAGGCAGGTTCCCAGGATCAGGAGTGGATACAGCACGCCCATATGGCGATCGAGCAGCAGATTGAAGAACCAGTCCTGTTTGATGTAGACGCTCAGCGCATAGCCGGTGGCCAGGAACAGGATGAAGGCCTGGATCTGCAGACGGCGCGAGCGGACGGGCAGCCGATGGGTCAGCCAGGCCACCACCGCGAAGCCAATGAGGTTGGAGACAGCGAAGAGGCGCAGGTCGAGCACGAGGTGCTCGAACACCGCGCGGAAGTGGTCAGTGATGACCTGGGTGAGGGAGCGGACCTTCCGGGCCTTGGTTTTCAGGGTTTCCACCGCTGTGGCCATGCGCCCGGAGGTCGGTGTTTCCACCGCCGCCCGACGCCCCGCCGTCAGGTCGTCGATGAAGAGGAGCGGGTCTTGACGATAGCGCGCAATCTCGGCCGCGACCTTCAGCGCCAAGTCCGCTTCGAGCTTGGGCAGCACTTCACGTTCGATCACCGCTACGCTGGAGGTCACCCCGGGTTCGATCCTCCGGTTGAGGTAGTCGCGGGCGAAGTCCTTCAGCAGCCCTTGGCCGATGAAGGTCATCAATAACAGGCAGGCGAAGATCGACGCGCCCACCAGCGAGCCGAGAAACATGGCCCGATTCATCCCCCGCACTCCCGACCTTCCGCCGTCTCCGTCGATGGGTGGTGAAGCGCAGGCTTCTCAGTGGTGCTCACTTCACCTCTTTGAGGCGCAGATTCCGGTAACGGTAGGTCGCACCCTTTTCGCCATGGTGCTGGATGCCGAGCGGGCCACTGGCGTCCTTGTCGTCTTCGATGTCGGTGACCACCACGCCGTTGACCGCGATGGTGATCTTCTTGCCGACACAGGTGATGCGGTAGGTGTTCCAGTCATTGCGTTTGAAGGCTTCGCCGGCACGTGCGCGCCACGCCTTGACGTTTTCCGCATCGGCCTTGATCGGGCTGATGAACCACATGCGCCGGCCCTCGTCGTAGAGGCCACCCGACCAGCCACGTTTGGGATCGCCGTCGACCTCGGCCTGGTAGCCGAAGACCTTGTTCTTCTCGACGTGGGCGCGGAACATGAAGCCGGCATTGGCCGGGCCTTCCGGCAGGTGGACATCGCCTTCGAAGATGAAGTCGCCATAGGATTTCTCAGTCACGACGAAGAACTTCTTCTCGCCGGTCAGGTGGATCTCACCATCGACCACGGCGATCTCACCCCAGTCATAGGCGTTCTTCCATCCCGTCATGGTCTTGCCGTCGAACAGTGGGACGAAGCCGTCATCCTTTGAGTCCGCAGCCATCGCCGATGAGGCCAGGGCGAACGAGACGGCGATCAGAAGGGCGGGGGAAAATGTGCTGGACATGGGCGGCTCCGACGGTGTGGAGGCGGATGATGGGCGCACGGTGTCGGCACGACAATGGACAACCGCTCCAGATACCGTCGCCACGCGTGACACCATGGCGGAGACGATGATCGGATCGCGGCAATACCCGCGCTGACTCGATCGATCTCGCGAATCACGTCCCGCGCCTCACACCACGACCCGAGCCATCATCTCCGCCATCGCCTGACGTGCGGTGTCGCGTGCCTTGGCCGCGATGGCGCGTGCCGCCGGCAGATCCTTGCCGATCTGCCGCATGCGCTCGGCGATCTGCGCGCCGGTGCTCTGGTCTATCTCGAAGATCCAGTCGCCGAGTCCGATATCGCGCCACATCTGGCCCTTGCGGGTGTCGGTGGGCTGGCGCACCAGCACTGCCGGCGTGCCGTTGGCGATGCCCATGATCGGCGAGTGCTGCTCGCAACTGAGGATGGCCGCGGCCTGGGCATAGACGCTGTTGGCCTCGGCGGTGAGCCAGTAACGGTCCATCACCGCCACGTGCGTCTTGACGGCGTCCGGCAGCGGATCGAACAGCAGGGGACGCAGCAGCGGCACGGCGTAGGTCATCTCCGGCACCAGGAACACGCGCATCCCGGTCTGGCGCACCCACGCCACGATGCCGTCGCGTACCTTCGCATGATCGACCTCGGCGTACCGCTGGTTGACGGCGATACGTTCGGGGTCGGGTTTGCGGCTCTCCGGATGGATCTCCCAATAGGGCGTCCAGCGCAGCCGCGGCAGGGCGCAGAGGAAACTGCCGGATTCCAGGCCGTGCTGCTTCAGCAGCGTGGCCGCCGCCCCGTCATCGCGGAGGTCGAGGGCGAAGGTCGCGTCCGGCCCGAACGTCACCGGTGGACCCTCAAAGCCCGCGGCCTTCAGGGCGCGCAGTGAATCGGTATCGCGCAGGCAGATGAAGCGCGCTCCCGCCAACAGCTCGCGCTGATTCTTGATCTCGCTGTCGCTCAAGGTGATGCCGCCGATGCCGTAGGGTTTGCCGGCGTCCTTGGCCTTCTGCAGTTCCTTGACCCCGACGATTCCTGGACCGGAACCGTGGAGGAAGAAGTCGCACGCCGCCAGGGCCGTACGCTGCGCCTCGCCGCTGGCGGCGATCCGCAGTTTGGGAAAACGCTTCATCAGGAGTTGCTCGACCGCGGGCCCCAGCTGGTTCGGCCACAGGGTGATCTCGGCGTCCGGCAGGTGCTGTTCGAGCAGGGCGAGCATGCCTGGGGTATGCGCGATATCGCCGATGTTGACCGTCTGCCAGGACGAACGCAGGAGGATCCGGTGCGGACGGGCGACGCCCACACCACGCGGCAGGCAGGCGACCATCGCCATCGCCAGCGAGGCGGTGAGGAATTGGCGGCGCGAAGACCAGGTCAGCGGGCGTGGGGCGGATGACATGGATGGCATGGCGATCTCCGATGGGGACAGGTGATCGCAGCGATCCTGCCGGCCATCACCCTTGGGCGGGAGATGCCGCCAGCACGCCCAGCCGCTGGCCGAGTCCAGGATTCCGCTAGCGATCACACGTGCCAGGATGCCGCCATGGATCCAGGACTCCCCTCGCGCGCCATCGCCGCCTTCGAGCGGGCCAGTGGACTCAGCCTCTGTTTCCATGATTTCCGCCGCAGCCTGTGGCCCTATGTCGAGGCCACCCGCAACGAACACGTCAATCCCGTCTGCCGGCTGGTGAAGGCCAATCGCCACCAGGCCTG
>JANPIY010000640.1:0-2002 GCA_031425255.1 Planctomycetota bacterium | reverse complement strand
GAGCCAGGACGCATTCTGGCCAGCGGCATCGCCCGTGGCGGCGGCACGCGCCTTCGCGAGCTTTTCAAACAGTCGCAGCATCACGCGCGGCTCTATGCCTGCCGCGTACAGGGTGTGGACGCACTTTGGCCCACGGGTAGTAAAGGCTCAGCGTCAGCACGGTCAGCAGCAGGTTGACGATCCATATCCGGAAATACTCGCTTCCCGATGCGGTGAAGCGGATCGCCATGCGGCGTTGCTGTGCGAAAGCGTCTTGCGGCGCTGCCATCGGTGAATCGCCGAACGGGGATGGTTCCGGATCGACCATGCGGGCCTCGCTCGTGCCGGTCCCAGCTGCTGAACCTTTCAGGCGGCGAGGAACGCCTCCAGGTGGGCGTTGAATTCGGCGGCCCGCTCGAAGTACGCCGAATGCCCCGACTTCTCCACCTTGGCGACGCGTGCGCGCGCAAGCACCTCAGCGATGGCATCGGCGGCGAACGGCGGGATGACGATGTCGTCCTGGCCAACAATGAACAACACCGGGCACGCGGCGGCGTCAAGATCCTGCGGCGCGCGCTTGCGGCCATCGAACAAACGCGCGCGGATGGCCTGCTTGTCCATTTTTCCAGCCATGTCGTCGATCTGCCGGTAGAGCTGGTGCAACGCGGGTTGCTCCCGCGCCATGCGTTCGCCACACGCCGGGTGCACGCCATTGGCGAAGCCGGCCATGGCGGTGGCATCGGCCTGGATCATCCAGGCATCGAAGCGCCTGCGCAGCTCCTCGCCCAATCGGCGCGCATCCAGCGTTCCGGTGGTATTGGCCAGCACCAGTCCGCGCACCTTGCCGGGATTGCGCAGTGTGTACTCGACGCCGGTCCAGCCGCCCATCGATTGACCGACCAGCCAGACCTTGTCGAGCGCCAGATGCTCGAGCAGCGCCGCCAGGTCATCCGCATAGTCGTCCGGGTTGGGCCCTCCTTGCAGCGCGGAGGAAGGCGCGAAGCCGCGGTGCGAAAAGGTCACGCAGCTAAAGCGCGGAGCGAAATGCGCGACCTGCTGCCACCATGAAAGATGGTTCCCGCCGAGGCCGTGCATGAACACGATGGCCGGCCCGCTGCCGGTGACTTCGTAATAGATCTCGCAATCGGGGCGCTGCAACCTGCCGTTACGGCGCTGCGGTGCCACGAAATTCTGCTGGGCTGGGGGCATGCTTCATCTCCTTGTTCGAACGATTATCGGCAAACGCCCAGGCGCCGCGCTGGAATATGATGGCCGCATCCGGCAGCCCTGCCACCAGTCCGACCGGGCCGATCCGGCGCCCCGCTTCTCCGTTCCCTTCTCACAGGAGCCTTGCATGAAACCCTTCTCCCTGCCGACGCTGACACTCTCTGTGGCGGCATTGCTGTTTGCCGCGCCTGCCAGCGCGCAGAGTGATTGGCCAGTCAAACCGGTACGTATCGTCGTGCCTTTCGTGGCCGGCGGCACCACCGACATCACCGCACGACTGGTGGCCGAGGAACTGACGCAGGCGCTCAGGCAGACCTTCGTGGTCGACAACAAGGGCGGCGCCGGAGGCAACATCGGCGCCACCGAAGTGGCGCGCGCCGCGCCCGATGGCTACACATTCCTGATGGGCACCCCGGGCACCCAGGCCATCAACCAGTTCCTCTATCCGGCCATGCCCTACGACACGGCCAAGGACTTTGCGCCGGTGTCCTTTGTGGTGCGGGTGCCCAATGTGCTCGTGGTGAACCCGGGCGTGGGCGCCAAGGACATCGCCGACCTGATTGCCAAGGCCAAGGTCCGGCCGGGCGGGTTCTCCTACGGCTCGCCGGGCAACGGCTCGACCGGCCACCTTTCCAGCGAGTTGTTCAAGAGCCGCGCGAAGGTATTCGTCACGCACATTCCCTACCGTGGCAGCGGACCGATGCTGGTCGACCTGATGGCCGGGCAAATCCACATGGCCATCGACAACCTGCCTTCCGCCATGCCCTTCATCCGCTCCGGCAGGCTGGTGGCGCTG